>NZ_JAALFC010000048.1 GCF_011058155.1 Litoribacterium kuwaitense
TTGTACCACAGAGAGGGTTTGTCACATCGGAAAACACAACGATATTTGTGTCCTTCAGCCTCGAATCGATATTTGATACGTCGATTGTATGAATTTTATCCAAAGCTTCAGCTCCAAAACCAACTTCAACGCGTTGTTTATCTTGAAAAGAAGCGCCTAAGGCTTGTGCCATACCAACGCCCCCGTCGTTGGTAGCACTTCCGCCAATACCAATAAATATCTGTTCTACCCCGACATCTAGTGCAGCTTTAATCAGTTCGCCCGTTCCGTAAGTCGTTGTTTTAAACGGGTTTCTTTCATTGTTTTTGAGCAAAGTTAACCCAGATGCTTCTGCCATCTCGATGACTGCTTTGTTCCCTTCAAATACGCCAAATTTTGCCAATACAGGCTCGCCATTGGGACTTGTAACCCATTTTTCTACAAAATATCCCTTTTTTGCATGAGTTAAAGCTTCAACAGTCCCTTCGCCTCCATCAGCTAGGGGGAATTTGATGATATTCGCTTCTGGTTTGACATTTTTAATACCCTTTTCAATATAGCTGGCGACTTCAAAAGAAGTCGCACTTCCTTTAAACGAATCTGTTGCGACGATAATCTTCATAGAAACTCCCCATCCTTTACCCTCCTGAAAACGCTTACTGTTAGTATAGAGGACGGATATCGGAAGATTCTATATAATGGGTACTAAAAAAAGCCGATAAAAAAGCAGGTTAACTTGTTACAGGTAACAAATGTGCCCACTAGTTCACTTGCTATTGAGGATAAACGCTATTTTTAGAACGACAAAATCGTGATACTTTCTCATGTCGTATGAGGTTTTATCTCTTAACTTATTGAGTTTATACTGAAGTGTGTTTTTATGAATAAAAAGCGCTTTAGAAACTTGATTTATTGACCCATTATACTTTTCAAAGAGATGGATGATGTAACTGTATTCTTCGATTTCTTCGTTACTTAATTGGCCAAATGCTTTGTTGCAAAACTCCGCCGCAATCTCTTGTGGGGTGTGCCCTGTGATTAATTCAATGTCTAATTGTGAATAAAATTGGTAGTTTTCTTCTGCTGAAAAATTTGCCCACCCTAGTGAGAACTGCGCTTTTATAAAAGAGTCTTTTACGCTCCTTAAATATTTAACAACGGTACCAATACCAAACCGGATGTTTACACCAATCTTCTCAACAACCTCTCTCGTAATATGTGCAAGTTTTCTTTTTAGGGCATCTTCGGATTCGTCTCTAAGGATCATAATGATATTGCTCGTATTTTGTAGGATAAAGTGTTCTGAAATAGAATCAAATGCGTCGTTAAAAATTTTATAAAGCACTTCTTTGTTTTCCATTGAATTCTTATCTAATATTTCTGAAATGATGACCATTCTCGGGATACCATCTTGAATATTAAAAATTTGTAGTCTATTTGTAAACACATGATCATGGCTTTCATCATTGAACAGTAGCTCTTCAATAATCATTCTCTGCTTTTCTTTTTCTTGATTCTTTACTTGATTAATATAAGCATCCTTAATGATAAACTCTGTCATTCGTTTAATGATTTGACCGTATTTTTCAACTTCCTTATTGTCTCCTGTAATTCCTATAGCTCCTATTATTGTGTTCTCAAAATAGACTGGTAAATTAATTCCTTTTCTTGAACCTTTGTATATATCATTGTCACGAATCATCAGATTTCTTTCAGATTGAATGACTCTTTTACCACCACCATGAAAAGTACCTATACGGTCTAAGTCTGTGCTAGCGATAATAACGCCTTCCGTATTGATATAATTAATATCTTGCTGAATGATCTCTTTCATTTCGACAACGATTTTTTGGGCGACTTTTGTTGATATGTTCATTTAAATCCTCCTTGATCTGTTAGAATGTTTTTTATTGTAATCCAAATTGATGCGGTTGAATTATAAGAAATAAAAAACTAAATAGTTTAATTATTTAATTTATTTACATTTATTCGTACCGATTTTTAGGAGGGTTCTTGGTGATCATTCGCTAACTCTAATTTTGCTATGAATCAACCGAGCTTTTAAATGCTTTCAAAACACCTGTCGTTAAATATAGAGAACGCCACTTTTTCTTGAGAGAAAAGTGACGTTCTATGATCAATCTTCTTTGTTTACCTTCTACTCTTGAAACGGTGCATTCATGACCCAATCCACAAAACCCACACTTAACATCGAAGAACTCAAGTTGTTTGGTTGTTGCTCGGCTTCTTTTAGCGTTGCATCATGTTGAATGAGTTCTATAATCGCTTGTTTGAAGCCGAGCCGAGGATAAGCTTCAATGATGAAGTGAAACGCATCTTCCGGGATATCTTTTGCACGCAGCCCCATGATATCCATACCGGCGCCGAAATGGACTAAAGCAACTTCGGGTTGTTTTTCTTCCGCAATTTCCGACGTATGTAGAATAATCGCTTCTCGCACGACATCGATTTTATCTTGCGAAAAGCCATGAGACCGAAGAAATTTTTCGGCGTGGTCCGCACCTTCATATTCGAATGATTGCCTGCAACAGACATGCTCCGTAAGTCCAATGTCGTGCAAGACTGACGCGAGATAGAACAACTCAAGGTCATATTTGAGTCCGTATTGTTGGCCAAGCACATCGCCAAACGCATATGTTCGTAAACAATGGTTATAAAGAAACTCTGGGGAAATGTCGTAAATCAATTGAGTGGCTTCTTTGGCTATCTTACTGTCAGGGATGATCATGTTTTGCATAAGTGTCCTCCTCAGTTTGAATTCATTTCAGCGTAACTATCAAAAAAGAGACCAATCAGTCTCTTTTAAGATACCTCACGATATGCTAATGTACAACTAAAATATGTGACAATTTCTTATCAAAGTCATGGAGGCGCTTATGAAAAAAGGGGAGCAAACACGGAGACATATTGTCATAAAATCAGCTGAATTATTTAATCAAAAAGGGTATGCTGGCTGCTCAATGAACGACATTATGGAGGCGACTGGGTTGCAAAAGGGCGGCATTTATCGCAATTTCAAAAGTAAAGATGAGATTGCGTTTGCGGCGTTTGACTATGCTGCCGACACGGTGTCGCAACATTTTTCAGAAGCACTTCACGAGGCGAATACAGCATCAGAAAAAATCGGGGCTTTTTTTAAAGTCTATGAAGATGTGATCAATCACCCGCCTGTTCAAGGGGGATGTCCATTGCTGAATACTGCCGTAGAAAGTGATGATACCCACCCAGCCTTAAGAGACAAAACGCTTGGCGTCTTTCATACATTTCTCAGCATGATTGAAGGAATTATTGAGGAAGGAAGGCTAAATGGTGAGTTTAAAACAGAGATCAACACGAAGGCATTAGCATCTTTTGTAATTTCAGCGCTAGAGGGAAGTATTATGGCAAGTAAGCTGGCGGGAAATAATCAGCACGTGGCGCACAGTAGGGAGCATGTACTGCATTATTTAAAGATGATATAACCGGGATAGGTCCATGTCGAAAAGAAGTTAAGGTTCATGAATAAAGCCTTGCACAGCTAAATGATAAAAGTAAACATATCGGTTGATTCATAATTTCACCATGACATACTCTAGCGTCACTGAATTGTCAAATCACTCTCCCACTTCACAGCAGAGTACGTCGCGTTTGTTTCCCTACAATACAATGACTGGATCATGATCACTCGAAAAAAGCGTTCGTGATTCGGTTTTTTCTTTGCTTAAAATCTCCGGTTAAACATGCATATTCTATATTCAAAACTTTGTATATTTTTGTTAAAATGCGGATTACACGATTTACACAACAGTTGGATGAGATGTATAGATGCTACGATGTAAAACATTGGTTGAGCATCTGACTACCAAGTCCAATGCAGCAACCAAACACGATTGTTATCAAATGAAACAGGCTGACGTCGATGACGGACAAAGAATTCGTCATTCATGATGTCTCTTCAATGGCTAAGTTTAACGATTTTTAAATGTTTTTGTACGATCGTTGTCTTTTTGGCAGCTCTATTCCACATGATTGGCAGCTAAATCATTGACTGCCTTCTAGATCTCATACCATGACGATGAGGAGGACTTTTGATACGGAAACTTTCTTTCAACTTTTCGCTATCTCGTACATAGATATTACCTTTCAGCTGATCATCATCGCCCTGATTATTTTATTCTTTGTTTCGTTGACGTTATTTGTCCGGAGATTAATGATAAATGCCTCGGTAAAAAGGAAGCAAGCTGCTAACGCTGAAAAGAAATTAGATCGTATGATTGAATTGCTTGAAAAAGATAACCAATCGTAGTTCGTGTGACATAGTGTTTATAGTTTGGCACTTCATGCTTAGCGATGTGCCATGAACGACGATGGTTGACCTTGACTTCCTCCATCACTTTCCTCTACGCCCCCCTCAGCTTCCTGTCCCGCTCACCGCCATTTTTGTCCCTTCTACGGTCATTCTACTGCCTCTTTCATCGATCCCTTCTATACTTACATTATCAAATACAAAGGTGTGGTGTGAGATGAAGAGGTTTTATCCAGTGCTTTTACTGCTTCTCGGCGGGCTGTTTATGGCGCTTAGCAATGGAAAATTTTTATTGGCGCCGGCGGCTTGGCTGTTTCCGGTGTTACTCCTTTTCGCCGTCAAGGACATGCGGTTAAGAACAGCATGGTTTTGGTTGACGCTCGTGACGGCGGTGGGAAATCAGATCAGCTTTCATGATATGCTGCCGAGCTTGTCAATTCCGCTGTTTGAGTATGTTCCTGCACTGGCGGGGGCGATGTATGCGTGGCCGTTTGTGTTGCAGCACCTCGTATATCGCCGGACAAATTCATTTGTGGCGACGTTGATTTTTCCGGCCACTTATGCGCTTCTTGATTATATGAACGTCTATTTTAATCCGTATGGCACGTTTGGTCTTCTCGGTTATTCACAGCACGATTTTTTACCGATCGTTCAAGTGGCGTCCGTGTTAGGTGTCACAGGCATTACGTTTTTGATCACGTGGACCGCGTCCGTCGTCTATTGGCTCAGCTTTAACCATACAACGTCGAAAAAGCGTACGGTTGCGCTTATGACAGTGGCTGTTCTTACACTCATCGTAACGTGGGGCGGGGTACGGGTCGTGACGAATACAGCTTCTGAGACCATTCCCGTTTCAGGCATTCATACAATCGACCGTACAGATGCTGAAGTGCTGGACATTTACAGTTTGCACACGAAAGATATGGGTGATTTTCTGCAAAAAACGGAAGATCGCATGGATGAATTAATCGATTTGACGGTCGCCGAGGCAAAGGCTGGTGCAAAGATGATTCACCATTCTGAAGGCGCCATCGTCATGGATGAAACGCAAAAAGCGCTTTATTTAGAACGCTTAAGCGACGTCGCACAAGAATGGAATATCCATATTGTCACCGTTCCGTACGTATTTACTGCGGAAGGCTCGCCGAATGAAAATGTGTTGTACATTATTGACCCTAGAGGTGACATTGCGTTAGAGCATTACAAGTATGGTGGAAATATGATTGAACAGACGGTCGAAGGGGATAAGTCAATTCAATATGTCGATACAGAATACGGTCGGATTTCTGGAATCATTTGTTGGGATAAAGACTTTCCGACAATCGTCGATCAAGTAGGTCAAAAACAGATCGACACACTGTTCATTCCCTCAGCCGATTGGGAGGAAATTTCTCCTTACCATACGATCGTCGGTCATTTTAGAGGTGTAGAAAACGGGGCGAATGTCGTCACGCAAACGGTCAACGGGATGTCGACGATCACCGATTACACGGGACAGACGTTGGCGAAAATGGATCACTTTACGACGGATCAGTGGGTCATGCGCGGGCATGTTCCAACGACAGGCACGAATACCCTCTATTCTGTATGGGGAAAATATGTGGCAGGGTGTATAATACTCATATTGGTTTTAACTTTACTTTATATTTACGTCATTCCTAATAGAAAAGGCGGATCGACGAAGGAGTTCTAATGAGATTAGGTGTAGTGTGTAATGCTTCCATTCGCGAGGAAATTTTAGAAAAGTGTCAATCGCTCGGGATTGAAGTGTATAAAAATGCGGACCTTTATGTCGTCGAGGAAGGGTTTCATCATAGCTTTTTACCGTGTATCGTTTTTCACCCTGAACACCTCGATGAATTATTTACGATGCTGCAAATGTTTGCCACGACGACGACATCTTCCAAGATTGTCGGTACGCAAGACGATGCGTTTTACGTCATTTCCCACGATGACATTTTGTATTTTGAAGCCGTTGATGCAGGGCTATTATGCCATACCGCGACAGACGTCTACCGGATAAAGGAGAAACTCTATCAGCTGGAAGCGCGTCTTCCCGGTGATCGTTTTGTGAAGGTCAGCCGCTCCTTTATCGTTAATATTGATGAGGTAGCGCGGATTATCCCTTGGTTTAACAGAAGATTACTGCTCAAATTCGAACGTTCAAAAAAGGAAGTTGAAGTATCGAAAAATTACGTTGGACGTTTCAAAGCGTTTTTAGGAATGAGGTAAGATTTGATGCGAAAATATTTTTTTGAAGCCCTTATCGTATCGGCATTGATCGGGATCTTCATTAGAGCGCTCGTGCTCATGATTGTAGGGAAACCTTTACTCACAAATATTGAAAGTTATTTTTACAGTGCAATCATTGCCATGGTCTCCTGTACGATCTCGTTTGCAGTTCATGTTAAGGTTCTCACCAACCACCGTTATTCCTCAACCGTGAAGTATACTATATCTTCGCTGCTGATCCTGTTTATTTATATCATCAGCAATTTATTTTTCGGCGGTGTCACGATCATTTTTCACTGGGCATTTTATGTATTTGCGCTGATTATCGTCTTGATTTCCCTACCATTGATATATCATTTAAACAGAAAAACCGCGCTGTACAATGAGTTTTTATCACTAAAAAAAGCACAGCATGCGGATGATGAATCATAGTTTAGTCAAACGGATACGGATAAGCAAAAAAAGCGTGGGGTTTGCCTCACGCTTTTTTGTGTACTGTTATGCGTTAAAATCCATCCATTAGATAAGCCTCATAATCAGGAATGCGCCGCTCTAATCAATCGATGACGGCGCCTGTGTTGATTTATCGGAATCATCTGGTCTTTGACGCCCATCAATAGTGTGGTCAAGGCTTGAATAGCTATCGTTGAAACACGAAAAGTAACGTTTAGGGAGATGAAGTCATGAAACGAAGAAGCTCCCACTTCACGCTAAGTAGTCAGTCGGTCACAGAGCGCCATTCACTTCATAAAAATCGTCTGACCACTTTCACCAGCTAGAAAGAAGTGTTGACCGTTTACTTCTTCCTTCAAGCTCTGACAACCTCTATGTCATATTCTTGATATAGCTCCTCAAGAAGAGCAGGTGCCCCTTTCTCAATGACAAGGAAATCAACATCCGACAAACCCCCTACGAAGAAATGTGATACAGTGTTCACTTTGTTTTGGGTTAACAAAATGGCTGTTTGATTAGCACTTTCCAACATTTGTTGTTTCACTAGTGATTCTTCGTAGTGAGGAACGCTAATGCCGAATTCATGATGAATTGCATAGACACCTAAAAAGCAAAGGTCTGCTTTTATTTGCTTAAGTGCCGAAATGACAGGGGAACCAATGGTGACAAGGGACGCTTTGAGAAAATTCCCCCCGAGCAGAATGACCTTCACATGCGGATGCTCGGCTAACTCTAGGCTGATCACTGGGCTATTGGTAATGATCGTAAGATGAAGGGTGTGCGGAAGGGCTTTAACTAGCTGCAGATTTGTCGTGCTTCCATCCATAATGATCACCTGTCCATCTTTGATCAATTCGAGACCTTTTTTTGCCAAACGCATTTTTTCTTCTGAATACGCTTGATTGCGGTCGGAAAATAAAAGAGGACCTGCATGGATTGGAAATGCGCCCCCGTGTACACGTTTAATCCAACCATTCTCATCCATTTCCCGCAAGTCGCGGCGAATCGTATCTTCCGAGACATCTAACCGTTTACTTAATTCGGCGGATGTCACCTTCCCTTCCAACTGAACAATCTCCACAATTTGCTGCTGCCTTTCTCCTTTTAACATGAAGACAGATTCCTTTCTTGACTGTTTTATCTCATCATACCTGCTCATACGAAAAATTCAAGAAAAATCCTGCCAAACAAGAAATTCCATGCATTAATACGCCTGTATTATCTTGAAATAAATGATATTAATATTTATAATAGGCACAAACATGAAATGTTAGCACATTCAAGAAAAGGGGGGCTTGATGTTTTGAAGCTCATCGCGATTGATCTGGATGGCACATTGTTAGACGAAGACAGCAAAATCAGTCAGGAGAATGTCCGTGTAGTTAATGAGGTGATCAAGGGGGGACATTTAGTCACCATTTGTACAGGGAGAGCCGCTTTTGACGCACAGGCTTTGTTGGGAGAACGAATGACCAGCGTTCCAATCATTGCGACAAACGGATCTGTCATTATGGATCAGCATGGTCAACTTTTAACCACGACACCTATGAATCAGCAAGAGGCCAATGCCATTTTGCAAGAATTGCAGCAAAAAGACTTCTACTTCGAGATCACGACAGATGAAAACATCTTCATCCCTGCGAATGGCAAAGAGAAATTGTATGAAGAAATGCTTCGTATGAAACATCGATTTCCAGACATGGATGAAGCGAGTCTCTGGAAAAAAGCAGAAATGCAATTTACGCAATCCAGACTTACGTCAATGAAGGGTATTAATGAACTTGACTGCCCGGTTTATAAAATATTGTTATTCACTTTTGACTTAGCGCAGCTGAAGAGCATAGCTACATCTTTTGCCAACCATCCTCGGATCGACGTCACTTCTTCATCTGACTTTCTGATTGAGCTGATTCCACGCAATGCAAACAAAGGAACAGGCGTTCAATGGCTCGCGCAACATTATCGCATTCACAAAGAAGATACGATCGTCATCGGAGACAGCCATAACGACGTGGCAATGTTTGACGTCGCGAGCGTCAAAATCGCGATGGACAACGCCGTTCCAGCAATTAAAGAGCGCAGTACGCTTATTACAAAAAGCCACCGGGATAATGGTGTGGCTTATGCGCTAGAACACCAATTACAGCTCACATAACGCAAATCTGCAAATGCAGGCATGATGGATGATTGTCTTCGACTGATCCGGCACAGGAAACTGTGGAGTTTTTTAATGGATTCGGGCCAAGACAAAGACAAAAACCCGCCCCTCTTTATGAGGGCGGGCTTTGTTTATGAGCGGCTCTGCTTAACCTTGCATACGGCGGCGTCTTAAGAACATTGCCGTACCACCGAGTGCAATAGAGATTAAACCAGCAAGCATCCAGTTGTAGCTATTCGTTGCGGTGTTTGGCAGTAACTCACCTTCAACATTTTTACCTCCGGTACCGTCACCTTCATTCGTGTCACCAGCACCAGCGATATTGCTGTCGTCATCGTCAGTCTGACCCTTATTGTCATCCCCGGCGTTCGCCTCATCGCTTGGCAGTTCATTTGAACCTGGGTCTTCTGGGTTTTCAGGCTCAACTGGTGTTGTCGTGTCAACGGTGTTGTATGCTGTCACTTCAACGAACTCGCTTTGATTTTCTTCAATGTCAAAGCTGATTGCTTCGTCGTCAAGGACGTAGCCTTCCGGTGCTTCTGTTTCAGTGAACGTGTAGCTGCCTGGCTCAAGACCGTCAACGGTAATGTGACCATTGCGATCAGTCACATGCGTAGACAATGTATCTCCGTTCTCATCTTTTAGCACAAATGTTGCGCCAGACAAGACCTGATCTTCGTCATCGGCATCGACTTTCGTCAACTGCACACCACCAACGCCGTCGCGTTTCTCATTTTCGACAGTCAATTCGATGGTCGCAGTGTCTTCATCAGACACTGTAAATTCGATCGGTGTCGTATCAAGTACGTAGCCTTCTGGCGCTTTCGTTTCGACGAACTGATAGTCGCCAGTTGCCAAGTCATCGACAACGAGGATCCCATCGCGATCGGTTTCCAAATCTTCTTTCACCGTGTCACCGTCACTCGTTTGCAAGTCAAACACAGCACCTGCAAGCGTCTCGTCACGATCGTCCGCATCTACTTTTTGCAGCTCAACACGGTTGTTCGCTTTTTCGTTTTCGACAAAGACCGTTTCCGTTTCGCCTTTACCAACTTCTACGTCGATCGGTGTATCGTCAAGAACGTACCCTTCAGGCGCTTTCTTTTCGATCCACTGATAGTCGCCAGGCTCTAAGTCAGTGACACGGATACGTCCGTCATTGTCCGTCACGAGATCAGACTCCACGACGTCTCCGTCTTCATTGACGAGATCAAATTCAGCACCAGCCAATTGGATCATGCGATCGTCTTCATCGACCTTCACTAAGCGAAGCGTAGCTTCCTCATCTTCAGGGTCCGGCTCCCAACGAGATCCAGATGGATTCTTCTCGTTTTCCGCCGTCACTGTCGTATAAGGCGCATCACCAATCTCAAGCGTAAACTTGATCGGCTCTTCGTTCAGCTGATAACCAGACGGCGCATCCGTTTCGACCCACTGGTAATCCCCAGGAAGGAGGTCTTCGACGACAATTGTCCCGTTGCTGTCGGTCGTCAAGTCAGCTGCGACAAGCGCACCACTTTGCGTTTCAAGATCAAACATCGCATCCTCAAGCGTTTTCGTTTCGTCGTTTTCATCGACTTTAACGAGTTCTGCCGTTCCGCGAATGAGGTCGTTATAAGCATGAACCTCAATATACTTTTCTTGACCTTTTACAATCTCAAAATCGATGCGTGTCTCATCAAGGATATAACCTGTTGGTGCATCCGTTTCGAGGAAATAATATTTTCCAGGTTTTAGTTCTTTTACAGATAGTTGCCCAAATTCGTTTGTTTTTAAATCGCTTAAGAGCAAACCATCATCGCTGTTGAAGAGACTAAATGTAGCTCCTTCAACAGGTTCGTCATGGTTTGTCTCCTGTACTTTCGACAAGAGGACCGACCCAGGAGTTAAGTTATTTGGCACTGAAAGTACTAGTTCTTGCTCTTGATCTTTTTTGATTGTAAATGAGTAGAACGGATGGTCTGGCAAGTCGTAACCAAACGCAGGTTCAATCTCTTCAAATTGATAGTTACCAGGCGGTAAGTCCGTTACCGTGATAACGCCGTCCTCGTCTGTTGTATACGACCCGCCAATTTTATTCCCTACAGCATCTTGAAGCTCAAAAATAGCTCCTTTGATTCTTTCATTGGTGTCAGTATCATATTTTACTAGTTTCACATCACCAGGAATGAGTGTGTTTGCATGCGTCTTTGTTACAATTTCATTGCCTGTTTGTGGAAATGTAATCTCAAACTCAATTGGAGTTTGATCGAGTTCATAGTCCGTAGGGGCTTTCGTTTCTATTAATTTGTATTTACCCGGACGTAAGTTGTCGATCTCTAGTTTACCGTTTGAATCTGTACTTAACTCTTTATAAACAGCTTCATTCTTTTCGTCTCGTAAGGTGTATTCCGCACCTTTAAGAACTACATTAGAATCTGCGCTATCGACTTTTGTCAATACGACTTTACCTTTGATAATGTCGTTCTTAACCGTCTTGGTAATAACTTTATCTTCACCGGCCTCTGTCATATCGACAACCAAAAGCTCTTCACTCGGCTCATGATATCCTTCTGGCCAGCTTAACTCTTTAATGGCGTAATTTCGGTCCAGGTAAAGCTCTTTAAATTCAGCAATTCCGTTGTCATCTGTTGTTGCAGTGGCAAGTTGAATTTCTCCGGTTTGGTTATATAGACCAAACTCAACACCTGAAAGGGCATCGTTTGTCTCGCTGTCTACTTTTTTAACTTTCAAAGTGCCGTCTTTCGTCCGACCTTCAGCGCCGCCGCTTCCGGATGAGAATTTGACTGTAATAGCTTCAGAACTGGTGTATTCCGACTGGATATCATCAGCAAAGAATTCTGCATTGTTACTAAGTTCATCATTATGGGCTGCATTGATAAATGTCTTATACTCTAGGATGTATGGTCTTGTAATAGGCTCAAGCTTATCGCTAAATATAAGTGTAAAAGTGTTCGAGTTGTCTTCTAGGACTTCAACGAAATAATCTTCACCCTCAACAAGCTCTTCACCTTTAGTTACTGTCTCGTCTGGAGCAACATTCGTCTTAAATAATTTAAATGAATCTTCAAGGAATATTTGATTCCCTGCAATAGTGTCAGTTACCTGTACATTTGACACTGTAGATTGCCCGTAATTTAGGTTTACTGTCCAGTGAATGGTGTCGTTCACTTGTTCTCCGGACTTTTCAACATATTTGCCGGCTTGATCTACTGAGACACTGGCGTCCACACTGAGTTTTTCTTCATCATCATCTTTTAAGACAGCAGTATTGTGATATGTTTTTTCGACCAATTGATCAGCTAGTTCAGTTTTATATTGAACTTTGTAGGCTGAATTATTAATAGAGCCTTTAAAGTGGATTTCAAAAACAGGATTACCTTCACTGGATGTTGATTCTCTAATCTCATATTGATCCTCACCTAGTGGTTCTCCTATTTCGCCTTTATCTTCATCTTTATCATCTTTACCGTCATTATCAAAATCCCATTGATACACTTTAATTGAGTCGTCGATCAGCTGTTGATTTCCTAGAATTTCATCACTGACGACAGCATTATTGTACTGTTGAAGGTTGTAGTTTACCCCAAATGTCCACGTGATTTCTTTAGTTTCAGCGTTGTACGAACCATACTTGTAGCCATTTTGCAAGGTATAGGGATTTGGCTCAAATTTGCTCCCTGTCGTCACTTCGCCGCCGTCCCAGGTAATAACGACTTGGTTGTACAGATAATGCTTATCCTTTTCGGTTCTATCTTCATAATCAAAATCTGTCGTGTAGGATAATTCTAATTCTTTATCGATCGTCACATGATCAAGAAAACGAATCGTAAAGCCGTTACTGTCTTCAATTAGTGTATAATGCTCATCTTTATTATAGGTCACCCCATCAGCAGCTGTTTCTTTAATGACAATTGTGTCCGAATGTAAGGTTAAACCGCCATTTGTAAACGTATCTTTGATCTCTAGGTTCTTCATCTCGTATAAATCGGAATTAATCGTCACATGCCATTTAAGTGTTTTGTTTTCATAATCCACATTACTGTATCTTTTTTTCCCAACGACTTGGCCTGTTGGTTGAGTGTCATCAACAGTTTCGCCCTTGTAAGTTACTTCATTCGTGATGTCTCCACTTTCTATGACACGATTGTCTGCTTCTGTTTTATAGATAATTTTATACGCGTTTGAGATGTTTTGATTAAACTGAAGATTAAACCCTTCTTTTTCTCCATCAGTTACTATTGGAGTCAAGGTATATTGACCTTGAGGAACAAGTTGATCATTTACAGGATCTCCATCCTCATTAATATCAACTTTGAACACTTCCAAAGAATCCTCAATTAAATGATGACTATCTGTAAAACGATCGTTTAAAATAGCCTCAGCTTCCGGGATGATCTTTTCATTAAAGTTGTAGCGAATTTCCCAAGTGATCGTTTGATTGTTTTTGTCGTAGTCTATTGCTTCTTTCTCCAGTGCTTTTCCTCTCGTTGTAGTCACAGTTGCGCTTGCAGGAAGATCGGCAACGTTTTCGCTTGTCAGAGTTACATCATTCGTATATTCTGTACCTTCATCTGTGATATCCGTTACATAGACTACTCGGTACGCAGTTTCAATATCGCCAAAATCTACAGAAAGATCCTGTCCGTTTGTAACAGCTGCGTAGTTTGAGGTTACAACGTCACCTTGCTCAACACTACCATCAATATTGACAATGAGCTCATAGACTTCAAGACTACCATCCTGGTAAGAAGTACCTTCAGGTAAAATGTCTTTCAAACTTGCATTTGTGAGCTGATCAAGCTTCTTATTAAAGTCGACCGTCCAAATAATCTTTGACGCATTGTAATCACGATCGTTCTTCCCTTCTTTATCGATCGATGATTCAATTTCAGGTTTGATAATCACAGGAATATCTTCTGTTTCCCCAAGTGCCGGGAAGGTAATATCACGAATGGCTTCACCGTCTAAGTCTTTTCTAATGTGTGACTTTAATTTGACAAAGCCATCCGTTACTGCTGTACCTTCAATGTTTTCATTAAAAGTAAGTACAACCTCTACAGGGCCGTCATCTGAAGGTGTCGCTACAAAGTCACCATAATCGCCAAGGTCTCCTGTCACTTCGTTAAATAGGTTGAATTCTTCAGGAAGCTCAAAGGTATACGTCGATCCTGCTGCATACCCATGGTTTTCTGGCAATTCAAAAGTATACTTAATAAAAACTGGGTCTTCGCGCTCTAATATTTCTCTAATAGACTCGTCTTCGCCAATAGGTGTCCCGTTTTCATCCTCTCCACGCCACAACCCAACGCCTGTTAAGATATCCTCTGTAATCTCTTGAGAAACAGGCGCAATTTGAGGCATCTCTACCATAGGAATAGCCGGCACAAGCTCGGTCATCGGCAGGTCTTCTTCACCTTCAGGCACGATGATCTCTGGTGCGTCGATGACGTCACCTTCACCAGTTCCCTCTTCTGGGGAAGTTGGGTCACCGGTGTTATCACCATTGCCTTCTTCTCCCTCTGGAAGAGTTGGTTCTTCAGTGCCTTCTTCACCGTTTCCTTCGTTCTCTTCAGGGTTATCGGTTTCTGGTGTTTCTGTTTCTGGAGTTTCACCTTCAGGGTTGTCACTTTCAGGTGACTCAGGCTGTGCTTCGCCCTCTTCATTTTCAGGGGTCGTTCCTTCTTCACTTGAATTACTGTTTTCTTGCTGTTCCTTCTCTGTTTCGGAATCTTCTGTACCTTCAGAATCCTCAGCATTTCCGTTTGTCGCGTCGTCTGGCTTTGAGGTATCTTCAACCTCATTGCTCTCCGTTTCCACAATTGTCTCTGTTGCTGGTGGTTCCTCAACTGCTTGAGCCACTGGCGCGAGCGTACCGCTGAGTAATGTTTGCATAAGCAGCATGACAATCGCGAAGACTGCAAATTGTTTTCTCATCTTCTCGTCTCCCCTTAAAGAACGCTTGTTCATATTGGACATCGTCTGTGGATACCCAAACCTGGCGTTTTACAGGAAGAAAGACCGTTATTTTGTTTATCTATTATCTACACAAAGGGACTTTTTACTTATTTACACACAACAAAAATAGGCCGAATCACTCAAAAAAAATTATGAGTCGTTCGGGTATTTACTATGGCGTTATGTAGGCCGATATTAAGTGTGGGCGCACATAACAATACAGCTTTCATACTGTAACATCCTACGTTGGCGCGTCGGATATGTGTGATCTACCTAGCAATCAAGGTCATTTTGCATGTGCGAAATGCAAAATGGCTTATTTTTTTACTGCATTGCATGCTTCTTTTGCCTGTGCTGGTCGGCATACGGTCCTCCTTCCTATAATTACTTCACAAGTTATGTTTATCCACAGATCGTTATAGTTCGATTATAACAAAGTTATATTATTCCGCAATCATTTAGACTGCTCAAACTGTATTTTTTTAAATTTATTGACCAACCAGCTTCAGGTATACGCTTACATTGATTTCCTAGTAAACTCCCCCGATATGTATCAATACTTACTTCATTCTATTTACGTTGCAACATTTTTTATCATTTCAAATCCCCTCCTTAAGCAAGCCAAATCATTAACCTGTAAATGCTTTTTGCTATACTGATTGGTATAAGATTATTTTTTGCTTCCTTCTAAAAGGTGTTTTATCTTTTTCACGAATGAAATGGATCAATCCACAGGTCGTTTCATTATTGAGGAGGGTTATACTTATGAGCCGTGTGTTTATTTTTTTAACCATTACTGTCGGGGTTTTTATGCTCGTATATGGCGCATCGGAACAATTCAGTATGGCGAAGCAACAGAAGGATACGCTTACGACAGCACAGCAGCTCGTAAATCAAGATACAGAGCCTGTGAATCGGACATCGCCTGAGGATGCTGCGATTGCGCAGGCAGAAAAAACGCCTGAAGTCGAGACTGAGGATGGCGTAATGGGTGTGTTGGAAATTCCTGCGATTGACGCAGAGCTGCCGATCGTTGAAGGAACGACGTATGAACAGCTTGAACGTGGGGTTGGTCATTTTTCTAAAACGGGTCTTCCAGGTGAAGATCGTCAAGTGTTAATCTCCGGCCATCGCGATACGACCTTTCGAAAAACAGGTGATTTAAAAATTGGCGATCAGGTAACAGTGTCGTTAAGTTCGGGCGATCATACATATGAGATCAAATCCTTTGATATCGTTGATTGGGATGATCGCACGGTGATTGATCTGACTGAAAGTGGTGAGCGCTTGACCTTGACAACTTGCTATCCGTTTTCCTACATCGGGGATGCGCCTGAAAGATATATCATTAACGCCGAGCGTGTTAATTAACAGCGATATGAAGCAAATCTCTATTTCCATACACCTTTTCTTTCTTTTTTTCGTCATATTCCTTAAAATAATTGTATAGACACCTGGAGAGTGGGGGACGCCTTTGAATTGGAATGAACGGTTTCGACGTATGTTTTTAAATAACAAGTTTGTATTGTTTTTACTAATTTTACTCCTCATCGGCTTAAATGTGATGGTGTTAATGCGCGTTTCCTTTGTGTTTGAGCCATTTGTCATCTTGTTGAAGACCATTGTCCTTCCTGTTGTACTGGCTGGGGTCGCTTATTATTTGCTGAACCCTCTTGTCGATTTCCTTGAGAAGCACCGCATTCGGCGCATTTACTCCATCTTCGGCTTATTTATTGCCATTATCGGATTAATTACGTGGGCGATTGTTTCAGTCGTTCCTTTAATTCAAGCGCAAATTCTAGATATTGCCGAGGAGTTCCCAAGCTATATTCGTCAGATCGGTCAAGAGTTGGCGGGATTGTGGTACAGCCCGATTATTAACGATGTGAAGGAAACGTTGAATATCGACATTCAGCGTTTTGCGGAAAGCTTCTCAAACCGAACGACTGAATTTATCGATAATGCCTCTGGCCGTGTGTTCAGCTTTGTCGGCACAATTACCGAGGTCGTGCTTGCGATCGTGACGTTGCCGTTTATACTTTTCTACTTATTAAAAGACGGCAAACGGCTTCCCGGCTATATTGTGCAGTTTATTCCGGTTAAATTACGCGGGCAATCGTTGCAGGTGCTTGGTGACATTAACCATCAGATTAGCTCATACATTCGCGGGCAAATCATTGTCAGCTTCTGTATTGGTGTGCTGCTCTACATCGGTTATTTAATTATCGGTCTCGATTACTCCTTAACATTGGCGGTCATTGCAGCCTTTACGAGCGTCGTACCGTATGTCGGTCCGACGATTGCAATTACACCTGCCTTGATTATCGCCCTTGTGACGTCACCGATCATGCTATTAAAAATGGTTGCCGTGTGGACGATCGTTCAGCTCGTTGAAGGAAAGTTTATTTCGCCGCAAATTATGGGGAAAAACTTACACATTCACCCGATTACAATTATCTTTGTGATTTTAACGGCCGGCAACCTGTTCGGTATCATCGGCATCTTGCTAGCTGTGCCTGGGTACGCGGTTCTCAAAGTGATTTGTACGCACGCTTTTGCTTGGATTAAGCAATATTCTAAGCTATATGATGAGAAAAAAACGGAGCCTAAGAAGTAAACAGTGAGCCAACCACAGATCATTTATTAACAGAACGGACAACCCTGTCTTGATACGGGCTGTCCGTTTTTTGTCGCATCTAGAAAGGGCTGTCCTGTGTCACCTATCCTCAACCGGAGAAAGACCTATCAAAAGCAAGTTATGCATTTACCGGATGGACGATCTCCCGTAAATGCTTCGCGCTGATCTGTAAACTTTCAAAGGGATCGATGTCAAACTCCTCTTGCTCCACTGTAAACCATTGGACACCATATTTTTTACCTTCTTCTACAATTTGTTTAATGTTTAATTCTCCTGTGCCGATTTCTGTGTTTACTTTTTTTCCAGCAACCGATTTCATATCCTTGATATGCAGGGAAATGCAGCGTTCTTTGTATATCGAAAGCAAGCTCAGCGGGTCAACCCCTGCATATGCCGCCCAATAACAGTCGATTTCTACTTTCACAAGGGCAGGGTCCGTATTTTGGAAAATGAGATCAAAACCGGTCTCGCCGTCCATTTGTTCAAACTCAAAGTCGTGGTTGTGGTACCCGAATCTAAACCCTTGGTCTTTGCATTGTTGACCAATATGATTGAACTGTTCCGCAGCACGGCGGTAATCGTCTGCGGTTTCTCGCCATTCTTTTGGCAAGGCTGGACATATCAATAGATCGTTACCGAGAGTGTGGTGAAATTCAAAGGTTTTCTGCAGAGCATCTCCTGTCAAATCTGGCAGAGAAACGTGTGATCCTGCCGGCGTAACGCCTTTTTCCGCGATGGTCTGCGTAATATCTTTGGCTTCCGTGTGATAAAAGTTAGCAAAAAACTGTATTCCGTCATATCCGAGTTCTGTCAGTCTTTCGACCGTGCCTACATAGTTTTTTTCACAATAGGGCCAGACTGAATACAATTGTACACCGATTTTACCCATGGTCATTCTCCTTTATGATCAAATTTTTTGCGCAAAAACTGTAGGGCTTCAACGACTTCTGTCTCAAAATCATGCCACTGACACTCTATCGATAGCCGAACGTCAGACTTGACCTTTCGGCACTGCCGGACAAATTGGTCATATGGATAATTCCCAGTCCCGGGTGCGAATCGGTTCGTGTCTGCCACGTGAAGGTGGCGAATGTCACTATTATTTTCGCCGATATGTGATAATGGCTCTTGCTCTTCTTGCATATGATAAAAGTCTGCCAACACGTTGATTGAGGGGCGGTTTACTTTCTTCATCAGCGAAACAGCCTCTGGAATGCTATTGATGAGATTCGACTCTTTACGGTTGAGTGGTTCAACGACGACGGTGATCCCTAATGGTTCGGCACAGCTCGCTGTCCACTCTAAGAAGGCCAGCACTTGCTCCTCCCCTCGTTCGCGGGAAAAGCCTTCTTGAATCGATCTTGACTTCCCGCTCCCAAACACGACTGTACCCGCTCCAATCCGGTGAACACGCTCTAGCGCAGAGGATATGTACTGCTGGATGTGCTTTTCATCAACATCGTCACCAACAATTTTTAAATTTGGCGGTAATAAAATATTACAGACATCCACTGGCAGCGGAGAATCTTCGTAAGCTTTAAATAGACGCTTACACTCCGATTCCTTCACCTCTGGTTGTAACGCTACAACTGGACATTCGATAAAATCATAGCCAGCTTGATAAAGGAGTGGCGCTTTGTCAATGCTGGCACAGCAGCCGATTTTCATTCGTTCTACCCCCTTTTTAAAAAATCTTTTCCAAACGTGTTTTTGTTGCTCCTCATTCACCAAAGACGAATACTCTTTTCCCTATTATATGTACTTTTCCTTTTTATTTTTTAAAAATTCTAATATCTAAGCTTTTAAAACTAAAAAAAGGCTGACCACAGAAATGGTCAACCGGGGATAGGGTGGGGTATTCAAGTTTACTTGGAGAAATCTTCGTTACTTAACGCCTCCAAGATGTCATCCTCCCGATGCTGATGAGGAGGCTTGAAAAATGTTTCTGGGGATCGCCCTAATAACAAACAAGCTCCGAAAAAGATGAACAAGCCTGCGATCAATATTCCAACGAATGTCGGTGGAAAAAAGAGGGTGGTGCAGATGATGAGTGCCAACCCATAAAAGAAATAGGCACTCCAACGAAGCCATAGACTGGCAGGTTCGTATAAGGACCAGCCAAATCCGGCAAGAAATATTGGGCCAAGCAGCATTTGTCCGTAACCTACGGATCCGAACAGGATCGCTAATCCGATATATAATAGAATAAATCCACCGAAACGTCGGGCAATCGATCGAAACATTGATTCGTCAGCCTCCCTTCATCGTTTGTGATGATGTGTTAAGTATAGCCTGCTTTTAATCGTCTCAGAACGGCTCAAAGTCAGAAAGTGTCTCAGACTTTAGTCTGAGGCGTAGATTGTTGGCTGGAATTCACTAAAAATAGTATGACAGCTAACTGTTAGAAATAAACGTTGTCTTACAGATGCGTTCATTAGAGGTGTGGATTAGAATCCATACGATCAGATTCACTTAGGTGTAACATCATCATTGTTCTCAAGTGAGGCTGCTGCGTTAAAAAGGGGCTAGATGACACTATATTTTACAGTTAGCGCAAAAAAGAGACAGCTTTTTGAATTACGCTTAACGAACATTCCTTGAAGTGGGAGTCTTCTGTCAGAAAACGATAAAGTAAGCAGTTTCCACAACGAAACGCGCTAAAAACGCCCCTTTAGATATCAATCCAAAGTGGGATCGAACGGGGCATTTAATATGGCACGACTTATATCAAAACTACGCCCCATCTCCACTAACAACTTTCTTTAATGTTATTCAAACCCTTCGATGACCAACTTGCCGATCATTTTCCCAGACTCGATTCGTCTGTGTGCTTTACGTATATTTTCCGCATTGATCGGAGCTAGCATTTCCTTCATCGTGCTCTGAATTCGCCCTTCATCGATTAATCCGGCCATTTTGTTCAAAATATCTCTCTGCCGTTCAACATCGTCCGCCTGAAACGCCGGTCTGGCAAACATGGACTCCCAGCTAAAGCGAATGGCTTTTTTCAAGAAGGGGTTGAGATCAATTGGACTGTTAAAAGGAACTATCGAGACGATTCGCCCTTGTGTCGCCATCAGTGGGGCCAGCTCGTCCCAATGAGGGCTAAGTGACTGGGCAGAAAAAATGACATCTACCTGAGTGACGCCGATACTTTCAAGCTGTGGTGTGATCGGCTTGTGATGGTCAATGACCTCATGAGCGCCGAGCTCCCTTACCCACGCCTCGGTCTCGCTACGTGAAGCTGTGCCAATGACGCGCAAGCCGAAATAACGGGCAAGCTGTACCGCAATGGAGCCAACGCCGCCTGCTGCACCGATCATGAGCAAGGTTTTTCCTTCGTTAGCGTTTTCCCCCTCTTTTAATCCGGCTCGATCAATGAGAGCTTCCCATGCAGTTAATGTCGTTAAAGGGAACGCCGCAGACTCCGCGTACGTCAATGACGTCGGCTTGCGCCCGACGATCCGGTTGTCAACGAGGTGATATTCACTGTTACCTCCTGGACGTGAGTAGTCCCCTGAATAATACACCGCATCGCCCGGCGAAAATGACGTCACATGCTCACCTACCTCCTCTACAACACCGGCAACGTCAAAACCAAGAATGACCGGCGCTTCTCCTTCTGGCCACTGCTTTTTTCGCAGCTTCGTATCAAGCGGGTTGACCGAAACAGCCTCAACGCGAACGAGGAGGTCATAACCGGTCGCTTGCGGACGAGCTGTCACTACATCAAGCAAGCATGTCTCTTCTTGAACGGGCAACGGTTCTACATGTCCGACGGCCTTCATGATTTCTTCATTCATTTATACCATCCTTTCGATCACACTGTACGTTTTTCTCTGCAACATTCATCTTATCGGCACTTACGCTTCTGTGACAAGGCGAACAAGTTTTATTTAAACGTTTAATGAATTGCGAAAAAAGGACATGGTGGGGGCTAAATAAGAAGAAATTCATATCGGCGGCGACTTTAAGAAAGCAAAGAGAACATTCCTCCCCAGCCTCTAAGACATTATTTTTTTGAAAGACACGCCATTCATAGATTCGATCAGATCATCGCACGATTTGCAGTACAATAGAAGTACAACAAAGGAGGAGGCGTCTGTATGGAATATATCGGCTTTGACCATGTTCAAATTGCGATTCCAGAAGGTGGTGAAGACGAAGCACGCGAGTTTTACAACGGTGTTTTATGTCTACCTGAAATCTCTAAACCAGCTGTGCTCGCTAAACGAGGCGGTGTATGGTTTCGTGTTGGTTCTCAAGAGTTACACCTTGGCGTGCAAACACCCTTTTTCCCTGCATCAAAAGCTCATCCTGCATTTCTCGTACAATCTGTTGATAGGATTGTACACATACTTTCGTATTACGATGTTGAAGTCTTGTTTGACGCTCCCATCCCGGGAAAAAAACGAATCTCTACAAAAGACCCGTTTGGAAACAAGCTAGAGTGGATTGAAATTGTATCAAAAGATGTGTAGTTAGACATTTCCCAGGGAATATTGTCACAAAGACGTAAAAGCACTCGAGTTTTTCCTTTTTTGTCGCACACTTTTTCGTGAAAACAGGATGAAAATGATTAAACAATATGGCACAATCGTAGAGAAAGTAATAGCTTGTCCAACGTTCACTTTCTATTTTGGGCGATCAGCTGTAACTTTTCTTGAAAAAATATCGTTTATATAAATAGAATTTACATTTTAATGATTGTTGTTCAAAATCATCCAATGTATGATGAAATGTGTGTTGTTTAACGGATCTCCGCCTTTAGTTGGATTCGTTATACGGCTATTGTCTCTATAGGTTTGATCTCTGGTACGGTATACTTTGTACTGCCGTTAAGAAATCATTCCGGCAAGGGCCATTTGAAGAGCCCAATTGTGAAGAAAGTGGTGGTGACCGTGAAAAAGCAAAAAAAGGTGATGATATTAACCGGGAGCTATGGCAACGGCCATTTACAAGTAGTTAATGCATTAAAAGCATCCTTTGAGCAAACCGGTACTGATTATATTGTCATTGATTTGTTTAAGGAAGCACATCCGTGGATGACCGCTATTACAAAATATCTATATATTAAAAGCTTCACTGTGGGACAGCGTCTTTACAGCTTCTTTTATTATTCAAGCAAGCAAATGGATCATGATCAGTCCATTACCCGTGTTTTTAATGCTTTCGGCTGGCGCAAAGTAAGACAACTGATTAAAGAGCATGAGCCTGATATGATTGTGAATACCTTCCCAATGCTCGCTGTTGCTGAGTATAAGCGGAAAACAGGGGATACGATCCAAACGTGTCACGTCTTGACGGATTACTGTCTGCACAATCGTTGGCTGCACCCGCTTGTCGATCATTACTACGTAGCTACCGAGCAGTTAAAACAACAATTATTGATTCTGGCGTTGCCGATGGCTCGAGAATCAAGGTTAGCGGCATTCCTGTGATGCCAAGCTTTGAAGAAAACAGTGACCATCATCTGTTATGTAAAAAGTACAAGTTTGATCCGGATA
>NZ_JAALFC010000049.1 GCF_011058155.1 Litoribacterium kuwaitense
TCGGGGGTGGACGCGTGGCGACACGTGAAGCTGACCGATACTAATCGATCGAGGCCTTCTCTTCAAAGTCTTTCTTTGTCGGTATCTAGTTTTGAAGGATAACTCTTGACATTTCGCAAGAAATGTTATACAATCATCCTTGTCATTTTAATAAGGTCTGGTGGCGATAGCGGAGAGGACACACCCGTTCCCATGCCGAACACGGAAGTTAAGCTCTCCAGCGCCGATGGTAGTTGGGGTCCGCCCCTGCAAGAGTAGGACGTTGCCAGGCTTTGACATTACAGACTACGCGATAAGCGTAGTCTGTTTTTGATTGTGCGCCAGGCATAGGTGCAGTCTATAGGGGAAACCTCGGCAACTCCTACTGGAGTAACCGAGGTCTCAAAAATCTGCAAAATCGTTATGAAACTTTGCGTCAAGTATCTTAATTGAACCGCCCCGTACCGAACGGTATACGGGGTGGTGTGAGAGGACGGGAGTGAGTCACTCCCTCCTACTCTATATTTCATAACTCTCATTCTCCCAAATGGAAAGGTGTGTTTGGATGGCAGAGCATTTTGAAACGAAGGTGGTCCAATCGACCCTGCGTTCTCCTTTGGCAGTTCGAAGTAAAACAACGCCGATTTATCAAACAAGTGCGTTTTCTTTTGAGAATTTACAAGCGTTGGAGGAATTTTATGAACGTGACACTCAATCACCTTATCTTTATACACGTGTCGGCAACCCGAATACGGATGAATTAGCGCAGGCAATCGCTCATTTGGAAAACGCAGAGGAAGGCGCTTCAACGGCTACGGGGTTAGCTGCGATTCTGGCGGGCGTTCTAGCGGTCGCTGAAGCTGGAGATCATATCGTGGCGACACAACATCTTTATGGCGGAACGTATCAATTGTTTGCTGAGGAATTGAAAAAGTCAGGCATTTCAGTGAGCTTTGTTGATTTTTTGCAACTACAGGACATTGAACATGCTCTTCAAGATAATACCGTTTTACTTTACTCTGAATCCATTACGAACCCTTTGTTACGTGTAGAGCCCATTGCGGATATTGCCAAGCTTGCGAAACGGCATAAACTAACCTTCATGGTAGATAATACATTTGCGACACCACAGGGCTGTCGTCCTATCTCTCTGGGAGCCGATATCGTCGTACATAGTGCGACCAAGTATATCGGTGGTCATAGCGATGTGACGGCAGGAGTGATCGCAGGAAAACAGTCTTTGATGGAACGCGCTAAACAAACGATTGTTAATTTAGGTCTTTCTTTAAGTCCTTTTGAAGCTTGGCTGGCTTGCCGAGGTTTGAAAACGCTAAGTGTTCGTATGGATCGACAGACAGAAAATGCAAAAAAGCTGGCTTTTTCTCTAGCAGAAACCGAGGGGATAGCGAGCGTTTATCATCCAGCAATTGAAGGTAATGAGCAACCTACAGCTTTGGTAACAATCGCGTTAAGCGATGATGTGAATGTTGACGTTTTCTTTCAGTCTCTCGGGTGGATTAAATTAGTGGCGACACTGGCTGGGGTTCAAACAACTGTTTCTTATCCGATTTTAACGTCTCACCGTGCACTGTCTAATGAGATGCTGCAACGTACGGGTGTGACCGATAAGCACGTACGTATTTCTGTAGGTATTGAACATATTGATGATATCGTATCTGCATTAACACAAGCGGTGACGAAGGCGATTGAAAAGAGCTAGTATTGCAGAGGGCGTTGCAATGTGTCAAAATGAGTCATATGTACGTAGATTAGGGGGCCTATCAATTGGATGAATTTAAACTCATTCGTGCGATTACGCCGGACATGCATGATCGCTCTGATATCGAGGTGGGCATTGGAGATGATGCTGCGATTGTGTCGCCAGAACAAGGGAAGTCACTTGTCGTTTGCCAAGATCAAATGGTTGAAGAAATTCACTTTGCAGATCAGACGATGACAATGCATGATGTCGGTTACAAAGCGCTTGCTGCGAATCTAAGTGATTGTGCTGCAATGGGTGGATGGCCCGCTTATTATATGGTTACCCTTATGTTGCCAAAGCATCGATCTACTGCTCAAATCGTAGAGTTGTACAAAGGCATGGATTGTTTGGCGAAAGAGTATAAGATTGACTTAATCGGTGGAGATACGACGAGTGGGCCTGTACTTTCTGTGAATGTGACGTTACTCGGGTACATTGATGCGTCAAAGACGATGAAGAGAGCGTCTGCACAACATGGTGATGTCGTATTTGTCACTGGATTTCCCGGCGAATCTGCGGCGGGGTTAGACGTGTTGTTAGGAAAAGAGAAAGCATCTTATTCCTCTACAGATCGTCTTATTCGTGCCCATCAAAGACCTCGTCCCCGTTTGATTGAAAGTCAATGGATGGTTGAAGCTGGTTGTAAGTGTGCGAATGACATCAGCGACGGTGTTGCCAGCGAGGCGTGGGAAATTGCTGAGGCGAGTCAAGCCACCCTTTGGTTGGATGAGACAGCCGTCCCCTTTCGAGAACCGCTTAGTTTCATTCCAAAAAAAGAAGCAGTCGCGTACGCTTTAGCCGGTGGAGAAGATTATGAATTAATGGGGACGATACCTGAAGCGAAATGGCCTAAATTACAGGCGATTTTTGCACAACATCAGATGAACTTGACCTGTATAGGTCATGTGCATGCTGGACGAGGTGAAGTCCGTTCGTTAACGACAGGAGAACGTTTACCGAAGTCTGGATATAATCATTTTAATCAAGGTGAGACCGATGAAAATATATGAACGGCGTACAACGAAGCCGGAAGAAACGATAACACTTGCGACTTTAATCGGGGAGAGACTTTGGCGTGGAAGTGTCCTTACGCTTGAAGGAGATTTAGGTGCAGGCAAAACGACGTTCGCGAAAGGACTAGCCCAAGGCCTTGGCGTTCAAGGCGTTGTCAACAGTCCGACCTTCACGATTATTAAAGAATATGAAGGAAGCAGCATCCCTTTTTATCATATGGATGCCTATCGTCTTGACGGAGCTGAAGACGACATCGGAATCGATGATTACTTATTCGGTCAAGGTGTAACGGTCATTGAATGGCCGGACATTATTGCCGATTTCCTACCAGGAGAGCGTTTGGATATTTGCTTTTTTTACGAAGAACATAGTCGAAAGATACAATTACGTCCTATTGGGGCAAAATATGAGAGTCTTTGTAGGGAGTTGTTTGTGTGAAGGTATTAGCCATAGATTCAGCGAGTGCCACGATGAGCGTCGGGCTTGCGGAAGATGGTGTCTTTGTTGCTGAAATGACATCCACGGGCCTGCGTAATCATGCGATCCGATTAATGCCGGCGATTGAACATATCCTTTCATCGGTCGGATGGCACCCACAACAAATTGATCGTGTTGCTGTGGCAAAGGGACCTGGCTCGTACACTGGGATTCGAATGGGCGTGACGATTGCGAAGACATTTGCTTGGTCGGTTGGGGCAGAGTTAGTAGGTGTTTCTAGCCTTCAAGCCCTGGCATTGAACGTTAAGCATCGAAACACATTTATTTGTCCGGTATTTGACGCAAGGCGAGATCACATATATACAGGATTGTATAAGCATGGACAACCGGTCATCAAAGATCGGTATACACCTGTACAGTCATGGTTGATGGCATTAAAAAATGAAGTAGACGACGAACCAATCTTGTTTATTGGTGAAAGCGCGCCTGCTTTTCAAGAGAGCATTGCTAAAACGCTGTCTACTGATGTGTTATTTAGCTCGCAAAATGAAAATATTCCTCATGCAGGGACACTTGCAATGGAAGCGATCCATGAGGTGCCATCGGAGATTCACACATTTACACCTGAGTATCTTAAGTTGGCAGAAGCGGAAGAAAAATGGCAGCAACGAACTCAGTAGGAGGGAAGCGGCATATGCAGGAGCCGGTCATTTTTCGCGAAATGCAATTACAAGATATCGATCAGGTGTTACATGTAGAAAAGCATGCGTTTGCTACGCCTTGGCGTCGGCAGGCGTTTTTACAGGAATTAACGCAAAACCCTTATGCCACTTATATCGTTGCGGAAACGGCGGAAAAGATCGTTGGGTATTGCGGAATGTGGGTCATTATCGATGAGGCGCACATAACGAATATCGCCCTTTTGCCAGCACAGCGCGGAAAAAAGCTTGGCGAGGCGTTGTTAAAGCATGCGATACAGCTCATTCAGGAGAAAGGTGGACGCACGGTGTCATTGGAAGTACGTGTCTCTAATAAAATTGCACAAAACCTATATAAAAAGTTAGGGTTTCAGTATGGTGGCGTGCGTAAAGGCTATTATACAGATAATCATGAAGATGCAGTTGTGATGTGGGTGAATATATGATGAAAAACACAATCATTTTAGCGATCGAAACGAGCTGTGATGAAACAGCGGCTGCCGTGATAAAAATGGTACGACCATTCTCTCTAACGTAGTCGCATCACAAATGGACATTCATCGCCGTTTTGGCGGTGTTGTTCCAGAAGTCGCTTCTAGGCACCATGTCGAACAAATGACACTCGTTATTGAAGGTGCTTTAGATGAGGCTCAAGTGAAGCCCAGTGAGCTCTCAGCCGTGGCTGTCACAGAAGGACCAGGCTTGGTAGGCGCATTGCTCGTCGGGCTACAAGCTGCAAAAACTTTTGCGTTTTGTCATGACTTGCCTCTCATTAATGTTCATCATATTGCTGGTCATATTTATGCCGCTCAGCTCGTAGAAACGCTTCAATTTCCACTGGTCGCGCTCGTTGTTTCAGGAGGGCACACTGAACTTGTGTATATGAAGGAGCACGGTAAATTTGCCGTGTTAGGAAAGACAAGAGACGATGCTGCGGGTGAAGCCTTTGATAAAGTCGCGCGGACATTAGGTCTCCCTTACCCAGGGGGTCCAGAAATTGATCGGCTTGCACAACAGGGAGAGCCGTCTATTGCGATGCCTCGTGCATGGTTAGAAGAGGGCTCACTCGATTTTAGCTTTAGTGGATTAAAGTCAGCCGTGTTAAATACTTGGCACAATGCAAAGCAGCGTGGAGAAGAGCTCGGGGTAGCCGATATGGCTGCCAGCTTTCAAGAGAGCGTCGTTGACGTCCTCGTCACAAAAACAAAAGCAGCCGTGGAATCAACAGGAGCAAAACAGCTCATCGTTGCCGGCGGTGTTGCGGCCAACCGAGGCTTGCGAAACGGCATTCAGGAAGCATTTGCCGATGCAAACCTTTCCGTAATCGTTCCGCCACTCTCTCTTTGCACAGATAATGCGGCGATGATTGGAGCAGCAGCCCATATTGCGTATCAGTATGATGCTTTTGCCGGCTTGCATATCAATGCACAGCCAGGGTGTTCGTTAGAGAATTGGCTGAAAACTGAATAATGGTGATGGAATTAAAAAGACAGCGTCCACTTATGCACAATCGACGTTGTCTTTTTTATATTTCAGAAGAACAATGATAAGTCAAGAGAACATGTATACTCACATTATCCACAAAATGATCCACAGTCGTGGACGATCTGCGTATAAAATGGTTAAACACCGATATAACAATGTTCTTTTCCATCCACATCTGTGGATAAAATTATTTAAATCTGTGGATAATGTGGTTAACTCTGTGAATAACAGATATTACAGGCACTTATTCTGTGGATAGAAAAAAGAGCCGCTAAATGCAGCTCTTGACAATTATTATTTTTGTGATTCATACGTTTCCCATTCTATGAGTAGATCTTCCAGTCTTTGATTGGCCTCATCCAATTCAACTTGAACGGCTTTCGCCTTTTCGTGATCTTCATATACTTCTGGTTCTAGCAAGCGTTGCTCAAGCTGATTAATCGTGTCCTCTGCTGTTTCTAGCTGTGTTTCGAGTTCGACTAGCTGTCGTTCTAGCTGTCGTTTTTTTCTTTTGTCTTCTTTTTGTTGTTCAAAGCTGAGCTTACGTTCTGTCGGAGGCTCGTTATTTTGTTGGACAGAGAGGGTCTCTTTTTCTGCTAATGCTTTCCGTTCTCTTTCCTCTTCAAGCTTATCCACATATTCATCATAATGACCAAGATAAGGTGTCACGCCTGTCGGCTTTAAATCAAACACTCGATCAGCAAGCCGGTTCATAAAATAACGGTCATGAGAAATAAATAGAATGGTCCCTGGAAAATCAATCAGTGCGGATTCCAATACTTCTTTAGCATCGAGATCTAGATGGTTCGTCGGTTCGTCCAGCAATAAGACATTGGCTTTTTGGAGCATTAAAATGGAAAGCGCCAGCCGTGCTTTTTCTCCACCACTTAAGTCATTTACGATTTTAAGGCAATCGTCTCCAGAGAATAAAAAATTGCCTAAGATGGTCCGAATATCTTTTTCTTGATAAGCAGGGTATCGATCCCACAGTTCTTGAAGTACCGTTTTATTCGAATTTAAATGCGATTGCTCTTGATCATAGTAACCAATCTTAACGCTACTCCCCCAACGGTAACTCCCTTCTTTAGGAGCTAACTTTCCACAAAGCAATTTAAATAAAGACGTTTTCCCGACACCGTTGGGCCCGACGAGTGCCACACGATCACCGCGGTGTATGGAGAAGGATGCGTTTTGAAAAAGGGGCTTCATTTGGTTTTCGTACTGAAGTGTGATCTTGTCAGCGATTAACACGTCATGCCCACTCAGTTTTGTCGTTTCAAACGAAAAGGAGACGGATTTATCATCTCCTGCAGGCCGCTCCATCCAGTCAGTTTTCTCAAGCTGTTTTCGCCTGCTTTGTGCTCGTTTAGTTGTTGACGCCCGGGCAAGGTTTCGTTGAACAAAATCTTCCATCCGTTGTTTTTCTTTCTGTTGTTTTTCAAACTCTTTGACATCGCGTTCAAATTGGTCGTATTTCGCCTGCTGATAAGCACTGTAGTTTCCAATATATTTTGTCGAACGATGACGAGCGATCTCGTATACTTCGGTCACGATTTTATCGAGAAAATAACGGTCATGTGAAACGAGCAGCAAGGCGCCTGGGTAGTTTTGTAAGTATCCTTCAAGCCATGTAAGTGTATCAATGTCTAAATGGTTCGTCGGTTCATCGAGAATCAGCAGATCAGGCTTTTTCAGCAACAGCTTTCCGAGGGCCAGCCGTGTCTTCTGACCACCACTTAAGGCAGATACCTTTGTTGTGTAATAATCAAATTGCTGAAATTGTAAACCATTTAAAATGCCACGTATGTCTGCTTCGAGCTGATAACCGTTTTGTTGTTCAAAGGAAGCGCGTAAAGCATCGTATTCCTTCATCACTTTCGTGTAAAGGGTCTCATTTTCAAGGACCTCAGCGCTCCCCATTTGCTTCTCCAAAGCCCTAATTCTTCTTTCCATTCCGAGCAAATCCTGAAATTCTTCAAGCATCTCATCCCAAATCGTATTTTCTGAGGAAACGGTCGCTTGCTGGGGAAGGTAGCCGATTTGGACAGAATTTGGTTGAATAATTGCACCGGAATCGTAGGAAAGCTCCCCTGCGATTATTTTTAAAAGTGTTGATTTACCGGCTCCGTTGCGGCCAACGACGGCAATCCGATCCTGTGATTTAATTTCCATTTTTATATTAGAAAGTATGGTTGTAGCACCAAATGCTTTTTCCAAGTCATTGATTTGTAAAATAATCATGTCTTTTGCACCTCAATTCATGTCCAAGTGTAGCGTAACCCCTCATGTTAGAGCAACATTTTCGCAAACGATACGCTGTGAATAAATTGCGAAACACGAAGGATATGGTATGATGGAGGGAGGTTGTTTTCTTTCTGCAGGTTCAATGAGGAGTGCACGTAAGGTGCCAGATCTCGCTAAAGGACAAGAGCAACTTTTTGGCAGAAATTAAAAATATCGCTTTGGTGATATATACCGTTTTCAGTTATAATGAAGAGTAATGCATAGGAGGTGGTTCGGTGGAGTCTGAACAAAAAATTCCTCATGCGACAGCTAAGCGCTTACCATTATATTATCGTTTTTTACAGAACCTGTATTCTTCAGGAAAGTTAAGGGTGTCATCCGCTGAGCTAAGTGAAGCAGTTAAAGTTGACTCGGCAACCATTCGGCGTGACTTTTCCTATTTCGGGGCGTTAGGTAAAAAAGGATATGGGTATAATGTAGAGTACTTGCTGCGCTTTTTTAGAGAGACTTTAGACCAAGGTGAAGTCACTAGAGTGAGTTTAATTGGTGTTGGTAATTTAGGAACCGCCTTTTTAAACTACAACTTCATCAAAAATAACAATACAAAGATTGAAATGGCCTTTGATAGCAATACAGAAAAAATAGGCACAGAAATTAGCGGAGTTCCTGTGTATCATATTGACGAATTATCTCGTATGAGGGAAAATGATGTGAGCGTTGCGATTTTGACTGTGCCAGCCACGGTAGCTCAGACGGTCACAGACCGTTTAATTGAAGAAGCTGGTATTCGCGGAATATTAAATTTTACCCCTGCTCGTCTGAACACACCGCCACATATTCGAGTGCATCACATTGACCTGTCGGTAGAGCTTCAGGCGCTTGTATATTTTCTTAAAACGTACCCAATGGAGGGAGGAGATTCCTAATGGGATTAGGCGGAACAAGTATCGCAATCATTGCGGTCGTGGCATTATTGATTTTTGGACCTAAAAAACTTCCAGAGCTTGGAAAAGCAGCTGGAAATACGCTTCGTGAGTTCAAGCATGCGACCCGTGGTTTGGCAAACGATGAAGATGATGACAAGAGCAAGGACAAGCCACAGCAAGCTGAGAATAAATCAGAGGATCAACGTGTTAATTAAGGTGGCATCCTATGGAAGATAATCGGACGATTCATTTGACAGAACATATGAACGAATTACGGAAGCGAGTCATTATTGTTGCCGTTGCATTCGTTGGCTTTCTGATCGCGGGTCTCTTTTTTGCTGATCCGCTTTTTGTTTATTTGAGTGAAAACGCATATCAAGAAGAACTGAAGGGCTTTCGGATACAGGACCCATTCAAGGTTTACATGCAACTGGCATTTATTATTAGCTTAATCTGTACATTTCCAATTATTTTATATCAAGTTTGGCGCTTTATAAGTCCGGGGCTTTATTTGCACGAGCGCAGAGCAACATTAAGCTACATTCCGATGATGATCGTCTTGTTTTTAATCGGTATCGCTTTTTCATACTATATCCTTTTTCCCTTTGTGCTTAACTTTATGTGGAACTTGTCGGAGAGAATGGAAATTGAGCCGCTGATCGGTGTGCAAGAGTATTTTACGTTTCTCTTTCATCTGACACTTCCTTTTGGAATCTTGTTTGAACTGCCGCTTGTCGTCCTTTTCTTGACGCGGCTCGGGTTAATTACACCGGCATTTTTAAGAAGCATTCGAAAATATTCTTATTTTGTGCTTCTCGTCATTGCCGGGTTAATTACGCCACCTGATTTAATTTCTCATATGATGGTGACACTGCCTTTGCTCCTTCTATATGAGCTATCGATCTTCATTTCCGTTTATGCGCAGCGGAAAGCCGATAAAAAAAGAGAAGAAGAACAAACAGCGCAATGATTTATTAAAAATAAAGTTTGCTGATCGTGTGCAGACAAGGTCACAAATGATCTTACCTCTTAAACGAGGACTGAGCGTAGATGTCTCTTTCACTACAAAGAGACCTGCGCTTTTTTTCGTGTTTTATAGTCGAAGGTTATTTGAAATGACGCTGTCGTGGTATGATAAAAAACGGAATGAATTTATTTGAAGGAGCGGAAAATCTCGTGAGTAAATATGCCGTGATCGATATTGGTTCAAACACGGTCCGGCTTGTCACTTATTTAGCCAAGCCGTCCGGACGCTATCAAGAACTTCACAACGTTAAGATTGTTGCTCGTCTCCGAGACGATTTAACCGACGACTTTGAACTGACAGAGGCAGGTATACAGAAGCTTCGTCGTATCGTTAGCCATTTTAAAACGATTCTCGATGATCATCAAATGAGTGACCCCATTTGTGTAGGGACAGCAGCCATTCGTCAGGCGACCAATCGTGAGGAAATTCGTCGAGCTGTAGAGACAGAAACAGGCTTTACGATGCGGATCTTGTCTGAAGAAGAAGAAGCGTACTACGGGTATTTAGCTGTGCATCATTCAACACAAGTTTCCGAAGCTGTCACAATTGACATCGGAGGTGGATCGACGGAACTCACCTATTTTTCCGATAAAAAACTACGCCATAGCATTAGCTTGCCATTTGGCGCTTTATCTTTAAAGCGTCAATTTCCAGAGGAAGGAAAGTCTACGTTAAAATCACTAAATGCTTATTTAGAAGATGCGTTTCAATCGGTTCCGTGGCTGCCAAAAGGCTTGCCTGTGATTGCCATTGGCGGAAGCGCACGAAACCTGGCTCAAATCCATCAAGCCAATGAAAATTATTCACTTGGTGGGATGCATCAGTTTGAAATCGCGCCGTATACCATTTCGGAAATATTGATTGAGCTCGCAAAAATGGATGTAGACGAGCGGAGAAACCTTGATGGGCTGTCCTCTGATCGGGCGGATATTATCGTTCCGGCCATCGCTAGCTTCGCTAAGCTCTGTAGTGTCGTCGATGCGCCTGCTTGGATTGTGAGCCGTAAAGGGTTACGTGAAGGCCTTTTGTATGAAGCCATTCATGGCGTGGGTGTACGAACAGAAAGTGTTTTAGAGGAAAGCTTGCAAGAACTGGAAGCTGATTTCGGCGTGAATGTCGACGAAACGAAAGAGATCGTCAGGCTTGCCAAAGAGCTCGCGCGTTTATTTGAATCATCTGGAGAATTTACGCTGACGGAGGAAGAGTGGAAGCTGTTAGAGCGAGCGGGCAGACTCTTTTTGCTAGGACAGTATATCGATCCTGATTCACCGAGCCAGCATACGTTTTATGTTTTGGCGAATCGTACGATTGACGGACTCTTTCACGAAGAAAGGGTCAAGCTTGCCTTAGTCGCATCCTTTCATTCAAAAAGCCGGTTGGAAGATTGGTCTGAACCTTTTAAGGATTGGTTTGATAAAAATGAGCGCAAAGCACTTTCCTATATCGGCAGCCTGCTAAAGTTTGCTAAGGCATTGAACTTAACCAATCGTCACATTGTCGATCGTATTGAGATCAACAATGCTGATAAAGACCACATCAGTCTCTCATTTTATTGTAATCAACCGAGTTTGTCCGAAGAATACCAAGCCAATAAGCACGTAAAACATGTCGAAAAAATGTTAAAGAAACAATTAGATTTATCGTTTTATGACTAAAGACGGCGGTTTTACATAAGCTTTACAATGAAGAAGGCGAACCTTTGTTACACTTACAATAAAATCGACTTTGCAGTTTTGAAAGGTGAGGTTTGTGGCTGAAAATAAACGACTTCAATTAAAAGATCATGCGTACTACAACAATAGAGAACTCAGCTGGATTGCCTTCAATAATCGAGTGCTAGAGGAAGCCGAAGATCCTTCCAACCCCTTGTTGGAAAGGCTGCGCTTTTTAGCAATTGTCACATCCAATTTAGACGAGTTTTTCATGGTCCGCATTGCAGGCTTAAAAGATCAAATTAAAGCAGGTTTTAATCAGCCTGAAAATAAAGCAGGGCTGACGCCAAGGCAGCAATTGTTCTTGGCAACTGAGGAAACGGCCAATTTAGTGCAGCGCCAGTATCAGATTTATCAACAGTTAATGCATGAGCTGCAAAAGTATTTAGGAGTGAAATGGCTTACTTATGAGGAATTAGACAATGAACAAAAAGAGCACGTTGATGGCTACTTTAGGGAGCACGTTTTTCCAGTACTGACCCCGCTTGCTGTCGACGCGTACAGACCGTTTCCTCATTTATTAAATAACAGTATCAACATGGTCGCACTCCTAAAAGCAAGAGAGGGTGGGCTTCATTACGCCATCGTTCAAGTGCCGTCGGTTTTGAAACGTTTTGTGTTTATGCCGGCGAAAGAAGGCAGCTACGGTTTAATTATGCTGGAAAATATTATTAAAGCTCATATCGGTCAGTTGTTTACCGGCTATACCGTCGAAAAAATCACTTCTTTCCGTATTACGAGGAATGCCGATTTGACCTTTGAAGAAGAAGGGGCACGGGACTTACTGAGGGTCATTGAAAAAGAAATTCAGCGTCGAGGGCGCCAAGAAGTCGTGCGCATGGAAGTGGAAAACGACCATATGGACGAATCGTTATTAACGTTTCTTATCGAGGAAAATAACAACGAGCGACGCGACGTTTTTTTCGTAAATGGGACCCTTGATTTGACATGGCTAAATTCGTTGTACAAAGAGCTTGAGCCTTTTTATGATAAGCACGTCTTTCCATCATTAATGCCGCAGCACCCTAAAATGCTCGGGCGCGACGAGGATATTTTTGAAGCGGTACGCGATCGTGATATCCTTCTTCATCATCCATACGAATCGTTTGAGCCGATCATTGATTTTGTAGAGCGGGCCGCTGAAGATCCAAATGTACTCGCCATCAAACAAACACTTTATCGGGTCAGTGGAAAATCGCCCATTATTAAAGGCTTAAAAACAGCAGCCGCAAACGGGAAACAAGTCACCGTACTCGTCGAATTGAAGGCTCGTTTTGACGAGGAGAAAAATGTTCATTGGGCGAAAGAGCTTGAGGAAGCAGGCTGTCACGTCATTTATGGTATGAATCATTTAAAAACACATAGTAAAATAACGCTCGTCGTCCGCCATACAAACGAAGGCATTGAACGGTTTGTTCATTTAGGAACGGGAAACTATAATGACCAAACGGCGCGCCTTTATACAGATATGGGCTTATTGACGTCTTCCCCTCGCATTGGAGAAGATGCAACCAATTTCTTTAACTACTTAAGCGGCTTTACTGAAGCCCCTTCTTACCATGAGCTTTCCGTTGCGCCCTTTGCGATCCGACGTGATTTGGTGTACTGGATTGAAAAAGAGATCGAGCGACATGAAAAACATGGCGACGGCTGGATTGTCATGAAAGTAAATTCTATTACAGACAAAGAATTGATCGTAAAGCTGTACGAGGCTTCTTGTGCAGGCGTTCGTATCGATCTCATCGTGCGGGGCATTTGCTGTTTACGCCCTGGTATTCCTAATGTCAGCGAAAATATTCGCGTGATTAGCATCGTCGGGCGTTTCCTCGAACACACACGCATTTTCTATTTTCACCAAGGTGGACAGGAGAGACTGTTTTTGTCATCGGCCGATATGATGACAAGGAATATGGAAAAACGTGTCGAGATTATGTTCCCTCTTTACGATGAGGCAATAAGAAAAGAAATGCGGGCATGCCTTGACCTTATGCTTTCCGATAATGTAAAGAGCCGTTTTCAAGATCAGGAAGGCAATTACCACCGTGTCCCTGTAGAGGCAGACGATCCTTTAATCAACAGCCAGATCGCCTTGTTTCAGCGCGCCATCGAAGCTGTACGGCAAGAAACAGACGAGTAAAATAAAAAAAGTGAGGCGCTGACTGGAGTCGCCTCACTTTTTGCTATTTCGCTTTATCATAAATGAAATAAAAAATAATCGTACGGCCAGACCAAGATCGAACGTAGCGATGGCGACGAGAAGCATGGTTGGGAAAGACCAAAGGCCGCTCACTTCAGCACTTTGACTGGCAAAAATGATAAACAAAATTCCCATTACAAGGTAGACAAAGCCAGATATTTGAGGAGTGAACAATCGCCTCATGTTCAAAAGCCTCCAAACAACAAAAGAATGACCGCATTCATGTTATTTTGAATCTCTTCATACATTTCCGGATAGAGTCGTTGCGCTGCGATTTGACCAACGACGACAATTAAGTTCATGAGACCATGGACAAGCATCGGAATGATAATTCGTTGCGTACGTACATAAAGAAAAGCAAACACAAACCCCATTGCCGTATAAATAAGCAAGTGCGTAAAATCCATATGCAGCACTGCAAAGGCCAGAGAGCTGACGATACCCGCAATAATAAAATTCGTCCGCTTATAAATGGAACCAAAGATGATTTTTCGGAAAATCAACTCTTCAAAGAATGGTGCAAAGAAAATCATGTACAGTACGAAGAGCGGTGCGGACGTGAAAATGTCCATTAGCATACTTGTATTTTCAGAGCCAGCAGGCAACTGTAAAACTTCTATCTCAATCAGAGCAGCGATATACTGGGCAGCGAGCGCCATAAACACACCAAGGAAAATCCAGACGAACGCTTCGCCTCCACTTGCACCTTTCTCACGCCGCCAAATGCCTTCTTTTCGCTCGCTTCGCAAAAGAAAGAGGACAATCAAGAATCCGATGACCGAGGTCGTAATTTGCCCATAAGCAATCGCAGGGGCTTCCGCAAAACCTGCCTGGAAATAGCCGAGCGCCACAAAACTTGCGCCAAATAGGACAAAAATATACGTTACAATAATCCCCCAATAGCTTTTTTTCATGTATGTACTCCTTTAATTTAAACTCACTTATTTGCTTTAGTCATTTTAACATACCCAACAAAAAAAAGACTTCATCAAAGCGTTTGAAACTTAGCATAAAATGGAAGAAGAGTAGAGAGGAGTCAGCCTGTTGACTAATGCTTTCAATCGTCGCCCGTATTTTAGCATAAGCCGAGGCTACACTGCGCCCAGACTGAAAAACGTTGTCAAGTCAAGAAGAAAAAAGGATTATGCAAAGGGATAAACAAAGGTAGATAAAGTCAAGCGTAGACGATGTCTACACTCTGAGAAGATTGTCGTTTTTTTTCTAGTGTTTTGGCTTGCAAAAAGGTTCCAGATTATTTAATATATGTGTTAGCACTCTATGTAGTTGAGTGCTAATAAAAGAGAAGAATCACATTTCAAGGAGGTTGTTTCACTTGTTAAAGCCGTTAGGTGATCGTATTATCATTGAACTTGTTGAGTCAGAAGAGGCTACTGCAAGCGGCATCGTGTTGCCAGACTCTGCAAAGGAGAAGCCTCAAGAAGGAAAAGTAGTTGCTGTAGGCTCTGGTCGAGTCCTAGATAACGGTGAACGCGTGGCTCTAGAAGTACAAGAAGGCAATCGCATCATCTTCTCAAAATATGCAGGGACAGAAGTAAAATACCAAGGCAGTGAGTACTTAATTGTAAGAGAAAGCGACATCCTTGCTGTCGTTGAGTAAGAATAAAACATACATGATTTAAATAAGACAAGCATGAATGCATGTGTATATGAATTTTTTACAATCTGAAGGAGGTACATTTCATGGCGAAAGATATTAAATTTAGCGAAGACGCTCGTCGTTCCATGCTTCGTGGTGTGGACGCACTTGCAGATGCAGTTAAAGTAACCCTCGGACCAAAAGGACGTAACGTAGTTCTTGAAAAGAAATTTGGTTCACCACTGATTACAAATGACGGTGTTACCATCGCTAAAGAAATCGAGCTTGAAGACGCTTTTGAAAACATGGGCGCAAAGCTCGTTGCTGAAGTTGCAAGCAAAACAAACGACGTCGCAGGTGACGGTACAACAACTGCGACCGTTCTAGCACAAGCGATGATCCGCGAAGGCTTGAAAAACGTCACATCCGGTGCGAACCCAATGGGCATTCGCCGCGGTATCGAGCGTGCAACAGAAGTTGCTGTTGAAGAACTAAAAAGCATCTCTAAGCCAATCGAAGGCAAAGAGTCAATCGCACAAGTTGCATCCATCTCTTCCGCAGACGAAGAAGTTGGTCAATTGATCGCAGAAGCGATGGAGCGCGTCGGAAACGATGGCGTCATCACAATCGAAGAGTCTAAAGGCTTCGCTACCGAGCTAGAAGTCGTCGAAGGTATGCAATTCGACCGCGGCTACGCATCTCCATACATGGTGACTGATCAAGACAAAATGGAAGCCGTACTTGAAGATCCATACATCCTCGTCACGGATAAAAAGATCTCTAGCATCCAAGAAGTTCTTCCATTGCTTGAGCAAGTCGTTCAGCAAAGCCGTCCAATCTTGATCATCGCTGAAGACGTTGAAGGCGAAGCGCTAGCAACACTTGTTGTCAACAAGCTACGCGGTACATTTAACGCAGTGGCCGTTAAAGCACCAGGCTTCGGTGACCGTCGTAAAGCCATGCTCGAAGACATCGCTGTCCTCACCGGCGCTGAAGTCATCACAGAAGACCTCGGTCTTGACTTGAAATCAGCTTCCATCGAGCAGCTTGGACGCGCATCAAAAGTGGTTGTTACAAAAGAAAACACAACCGTCGTTGAAGGTTCTGGTCAAGCCGACCAAATCTCCAGCCGCGTTGCCCAAATTCGTGCGCAAGTGGAAGAAACAACGTCCGAATTTGACAAAGAAAAACTACAAGAGCGCCTAGCGAAGCTTTCGGGCGGCGTTGCTGTCATCAAAGTCGGTGCCGCAACAGAAACAGAATTGAAAGAGCGCAAACTTCGCATCGAAGACGCCCTCAACTCAACACGCGCAGCCGTTGAAGAAGGCATCGTCTCCGGCGGAGGTACAGCCCTTGTCAACATTTACAACAAAGTGGCAGCAATCAGTGCAGAAGGAGACGTAGAAACAGGCGTCAAGATCGTCCTTCGCGCCCTCGAAGAGCCAGTACGTCAAATCGCCCACAACGCCGGCCTCGAAGGCTCTGTCGTCGTAGAACGCCTCAAAGGCGAAGACCTCGGCACAGGCTTCAACGCAGCCACAGGCGACTGGGTCAACATGATCGACGCTGGTATCGTTGACCCAACCAAAGTAACACGCTATGCCCTACAAAACGCAGCATCCGTATCAGCCATGTTCTTGACGACTGAAGCAGTCATCGCCGACAAGCCTGAAGAAAACGACGGCGGCGGCGCACCAGACATGGGCGGCATGGGTGGAATGGGCGGTATGGGCGGCATGATGTAATAGCCCCCAAAACCCCTTCACCATAGGATTTGAAAACGATTTGACTGGATTTTGACTGGTTTTTAAAATCGTCCACTAGATTTACAAGCCTCTCAGGAGTTTATAAACTTTTGTGAGGCTTTTTTTTATTCTTAAATTGTAAGAGGAGTATGTGGCAAAGGGATGGTTTTGTAATAATAGTTATTAAGTGACAGGAAGATTAATCTTAAAACTGAGTCTTCAAGTAAAGGGAGTTATCTGGAAGGGTTAGTTTCGAGATAAAGTGTGAAAATATGCTCTTATTTATGTTAATGGGGGTTAAATGTATTGCTTTATCGTATGATATAATACAAATAAGAATAACTTTGATTTAGGTGGTGGATTTATTATGCTTGAAAACAATGAACACTCAATTAAAAGAAAGTATGGTTGGGTTAATCAATGGGCTAGAATGACGGGCGAAAGAGCCAAAATAGATGCTAAAGTAAATAATACCTACATTGTTTATGCTACAAAAGACGGTTTAGTCAAAGAGTTCCCTAATGGTGAAGTAAAGCCATATATTGAAGAGGGACAGGAAAAATCAAATGAGCTCTAGTGACAAACCAATAATGTACGTCTTTGCAGGTAATAATGGAAGCGGGAAAAGCACAATACGAAATCTAATTATAGATAAGATTGGTATTGAGACGAATATAGATCCAGACGGCATTGCAAGACATTTAGATCTATCTAATCCGGAGTCCAAGAGGGCAGAAGCAGGCCGGTCAGCCATTAAACTAGCCAAAGATTGTATCAAAAGTAAGAGGAGTTTCTCTATAGAAACGACACTTTCAGGAAGGACATTTCTGCAAAGAATCAAAACAGCTCGAGAAAATGGTTTCGAAATAACGATGTTTTATCTTGGATTAGAAGATGTTCAACAGAATATTGAACGAGTTGCTTTGCGAGTGAAAAACGGAGGACATCATATTCCCACGGAAGACATCCTTAATAGGCATGTGAAGTCAAAAGAAAATTTGATTAAAAACTTGCCACTCATAGATAATTTAGTAGTAATGGACAATAGTAACTTTAATGGTGAAATCGTCTTAGAGGCTTATGATAACTACATTGCATATGAAAGCAGTGAGCTACCTAAATGGGTTCTTCCCATTAAAGAACAATTGAAAAGATAAATACTGAACCTCATAAAACTGTCTAAAACTAAGGCAGTTTTTATAATATCTAGAAATTAAAAATGTATGAGGGGGTAATGCTTGAAGAATATTCTCCATTATTACATAAATTTAGGAACTATCATTAAGGTCGAAATATGATTTAGAAGTATTTAGGGATAGTAATCCATAAGCAAATTGGTGATGTTAGACGATTTGTTAGGCACAGCAATATATTTTAAAACTGAGAACAAACTGCATGAAGAGGGATAATTCATGAACAATTTAGAACGAAAATTGGAAAGTGCATTAAAGGAAATCACCCGACTAAAAGATGAAAATCAAAAATTGAAAGAATTGCTGGCAAAGCATAAAATTCCGGTCTCTAACAATCAAGACAAACATATTCAACCTATGGCGAGAAGTGAAATTTTACAGAAACGTATCACTATCTTCAGAAGTCTGTTTAAAGGACGAACAGATGTATATGCGGTACATTGGGGGAGAATGGAGAGTCAAACTATGCACCGGCACGTATTTATGAACCCAGAAAATTATATAAAGAGCGTGAGTTGTTGCCACTAACGGACAATGTCATTGAGGATCACTTGCGTGGCAATAAAACTATTGGCATCTATCCTTTATTAAAAGATGAAACGTGCTGGTTTTTGGCCGTTGATTTTGATAAAAAAGACTGGCAAAAGGACGCTATCACGTTCATTGGTGTTTGTAACGATGTAGGTGTACCTGCAAGCATGGAAATCTCCAGATCCGGAGATGGCTGTCATGTCTGGATTTTTTTCAGTGATAAAATCGAGGCGAAAATTGCTCGTAGATTAGGGAATCTTCTTATGAACCGATCCCTGGAAAAGCGTTATGAGACAGGTGTTGACTCGTTCGATCGGTTTTTCCCAATCAGGATACAATGCCAAAAGGCGGGTTTGGAAACCTGATTGCACTACCTTTACAGCAATTCCCCAGGAAAAATGGCTATAGCGTCTTTGTTAATGAAAAGTTTGAGCCATATATGGATCAATGGACGTATCTGGAGTCTGTAAAAAAAGTCAGTAAAAAAAAAGGTTGAATCAATTCTGGTAGAGCACAATAATTCCAGCAATTTCACTGTGAAAAGTGAACCAACATCATATGACGTAAATAAACCTTCTGAAATAACCCTCATAAGAAAAAACGGCATATATATTCCCAAAAATAAGCTTCCATCAAATATTTTGAACGAGTTAATCAAGCTAGCCGTCATCAATAACCCTGAATTTTATAAAGCACAATCCAAAAGGCTTTCTACACACAGGATACCTAGAAAAATTGACTGTAGTTATGAGGTGGATGACTCGGTGGTTATCCCGCGCGGCTGTCTGAGAGATATAAAAGCTATATTATCTAGGAACAAAATTAAATTCTACATTGATGATCAAACCAACAAAGGTAGCAGTCACAATATTCATTTTCTTGGAAGTCTTCTGCCGAAACAAAATGAAGCGGTCTACGCTATGAAGATAAGTAGTTGTGGTGTCCTATCAGCGGCACCTGGTTTTGGTAAAACTGTGGTGGCGGCAGCACTGATTGCAGAGAGAAATATCAACACATTAATCATCGTGCACACCAAGCAGCTACTTACCCAGTGGAAAGAAAGTTTGAAGTCCTTTCTTAAGTTGGATGGAAACCAGGTTGGTCAAATCGGTGGAGGTAAAAAGAAACCAACAGGTAAAGTAGACATTGCTATGATTCAAACTTTGAGCAGATCAGAGGATATGCGCGAAAAAGCCAAAGGCTATGGACAGGTGATTGTCGATGAATGCCACCATATTTCAGCGGTAGGTTTCGAAAAAGTACTAAGGGAAGTAGAGGCTGTTTACGTTCACGGACTAACTGCAACCCCAACTAGAAAAGACGGGCTGCAAAAGATAGTTGCTATGCAATGCGGGGAAATTTGTTATAAAGTTACTGCCAAAAGCCAGGCAAAACTCCATCCGTTTGACCATGTGCTTATTACCCGGTTTACTAGTTTTAAAAATAACGATGACAGCATTCAGAAGGTTTATACAAATTTGGCTATTAATGAACAACGGAACAAGTTGATATTCAATGATGTATTAAGAGAACTTGAGAATAATGCATATCCAATTATTTTGACAGAGCGTATAGAACATGTGAATGAATTGAAGAAACTCTTTGAAGGATTTGCAAAGAATATAATCGTATTAACAGGCAAGCTGAGTAAGCAAGAAGAGAAAGACCGATTAAAGCTATTAGAAAATCTTCCAGATAATGAAGAGAGGCTTATTATTGCCACCGGTAAGTATATAGGAGAAGGATTTGACAATGCTAGGCTGGACACTCTGTTTCTTGCCATGCCAATCGCCTGGAAAGGCACGCTCCAGCAATATGTCGGTAGATTACATCGCGTTCATACAGATAAAAATGTTGTAAAAGTATACGATTATGTTGATTATCAGGTTCCCGAGTTGAAGAACATGTATGAAAAGCGCATGCAGGGATATAAATCGATGGGTTATAAAGTTCAAGGTGGTGAAGAAAATAGCAGCGGGCAGCAGATGAAGTTATTTTGATAGAATATATAGTGGGTGGGATTAATTTTAACATACGAGTTAATTTCATAATTTAGAGCCCTTGAGTCTCAAGGTATTCAAGGCACAAAAAATGGAGCACCTCCCCAAATTCTGTATAATGGTAGTTACCACACTAACCTAACAGAGAGGTGAGATGCCCTATGTACATTATACGACAACTAAGTCTATTTGACATGCATGAATTATATGAGATGGAGCCTTCCAATCATTTTGAGGCTGTCTTTTCAGCCCTTAATCTGAATCC
>NZ_JAALFC010000050.1 GCF_011058155.1 Litoribacterium kuwaitense
TGCTGACGCCGATGCAGATGCTGACGCGGATGCCGATGCCGATGCCGATGCGGATGCCGACGCCGATGCTGACGCCGACGCAGACGCCGATGCCGACGCAGACGCCGATGCTGATGCGGATGCTGACGGCGACGATGACGACGATGACGACGACGATGACGATGACGACGACGATAAGGACGACGACAAGGACGACGACAAGGACGACGACAAAGACGACGACAAGGACGACGACAAAGACGACGATAAGGACGACGACAAAGACGACGATAAGGATGATGACAAGGACGACGATAAGGACAGCGACAAAGACGACGATAAGGATGATGACAAGGACGACGATAAGGACAGCGACAAAGACAGTGATAAAGAATCCGGTGCGGATGATGAAACTGATGGCGCTGATCAGGAAAACAACAATGAAAGCAGCAACGAATCTGGTGAAGATGGCGATACCGGTGTTGGAGGAGATCAAGATACAAACACTGACACTGATGGTGGCGTAAACGGCGATCAAGACGGTGGTCAAGGACACCAATCTGGTGACGCCAATACGCATGCAGGTATGAACAATGCGCAAGTCAATTCACCGAATGATGGTACATTGTCCTCTATGGATAAGGGAGAAGGACAGAACAAGGCAGGTCATAAGCTGCCTGATACATCTAACAACTGGATCATGTACTCCTTACTAGGAATCGCATCTTTAGGCGCTGGAATCTTTTCTCGTCTATTTAGAAGAAAAACACAAGGCTAAGTAAAAGGTGAAGTATCTAGGGGTCCATATGAACAACATGACAAAATCGTTGGTTGGGCTATGGACCCCAACTTTTATCAACCTAATGAAAATGGAGGTTGAACGTGATGGGAATAACAACAGATAAATTCTTACGACTGCAAGAGCAATTATTAGAAGAATACATAGAGCTGGATCAACAGTATTATTTTCACGGTAACGTCGTTGGCTTTTTGTCGTTGGGCAATCCAGAACAGCGTTGCACGGTCATACCTTTATTAGCAAGAGATCCTAAAAAATTGTTTGCAAAAATGTATAGCGAGATTAAACGAAAAGTGAAAGAGCGTCGTCAAGAATTTGAATGGGTTAAAGTGGATATCGCCAAGGATTTTGAAGTGAAGAAGTTTAGAGACTTGAATATGGACATTCTTAAAACAAAAAAGAATTATTTTCGCAAAGGCTTTTCGCTCGATCGCCAATTTCATTACGCACTATTAGAGCAAGAAATTAACGGAAATGCCATTTTGTCGAATGTAGGTAAATCAGATACGAACGCTTTTAATATGGATAACTTGACAAATTATTTTACGAAGCATAAGGCGATCAAAAAAGGTAAAGAGGTTCATATGGACGATGATGTTGTCATTTTTAACACGGATGGTAAATTTATTGAGGAAGACACCGTCATTTCAATCCACGATGAATATTATGAACATGGCCGCCGAAAGTACGAGGAACTCACACAAGAAGATATTAAAAATGTCATCGTGCACTCATCAAATTATCTCGCTCAACAGGTTCAGGCGGATGGTAAATTCGTTTACGGCTACTTTTCCTGTTTCGATAAAAAAATAAATTTTTACAACAGCCTTAGACATGCAAGTACAGTTTATTCAATGATTGAAGGGTATGAATTAAACCGAGATCCGGTTTTAAAAGATGCGATTGATCGAGCCATTGCTTACTTAATTCATAAACTCATCCGTATCGACGAAAACCAAAACAAAGCGTATGTCATTGATTGGGAAAATCATCAAGAAATTAAGCTCGGCGCAAATGCTGCAGCGATCCTTGCGCTCACAAAATATGCAAGCACATTTAACACAACAGAACATCTTCTCATTTGTGAACAACTGGCAAATTCAATTGTTTCTTTCCAACAACCTAATGGAAGTTTTAACCATGTGTATACATATCCAAGCTTTGAGCTAAAAGAGACATTTAGAATTATTTATTATGATGGTGAAGCTGCATTTGCGCTGATGAGACTGTATCAGCTTGATCAAAATTCAAAGTGGCTACTAGCGGTAGAAAGCGCGTTTGAATATTTTATTGATAACGATTATTGGAAAAACCATGATCACTGGTTAAGCTACTGTACAAACGAACTAACGAAATTTAAACCAGAAGAAAAATATTTTGCATTTGGTCTAAAAAATGTGATCCGAAAAATGGATTTTATCTATCATCGAAAAACGACCTATCCGACGTTTTTAGAACTAACGCTTGCCGCGTATGAAATGGTTGAAAGAATGCAGGAACTAAAATTAGATCATTTATTAGAAAAAACATCAGTTCCAGAACTGATCAAAGTGATTAAAAAACGTGCTGCTTATCAGTTGAATGGCTACTATTTTCCAGAAGTAGCGATGTATTTTAAAAAACCTGAACGTATTTTGCACTCATTTTTTATTAGGCACCATTCTTTTCGGGTTAGGATCGACGATGTAGAGCATAATATTTCTGGATATCGAAGATACTTTGATTTAATTCATAAACTAGAAGGAGCGCTTTATGAAGAAGCTAAGTAATCTTCTGATGGTCGTAGGAATAGCCATTCTTGCTTTTGTCGCCTATCAAGTTTATGAATACAAATCAATTTCAAATAATGCGATGGACGAAGTGAGGAAGGTGATGGCTGCTTCACCTTCACAATATACACTTGAACGTTCCAATGTGGTCGATGACATGTATGAAAGAATAAAATTAGTATCAGAGCGTTATGAAGTCGAGCATGGTGCTGCTTTCGCCTATTTGAAAATTCCGTCTATAGACCTTGAATTGCCTGTTGCTTCAGGCACTGACAATGAGACGTTGAAAAAAGGTGTAGGCCATCATACAGCGACATGGTTTCCAGGTGAAGGTAATCAAGTGTTTTTTTCAGGACACAATGATTCGGCTTTCACAAGCATCGGTGAAGTAAAAGAAGGCGATCTATTAGAGGTTGAAATGCCTTATGGTACATTTCAATACGAAATGAAAAAAAGTGAAATTGTCATGTCTGATGACACATCAATTATTGGCGATATGGAGGAGGAAACGTTGGTTTTATCGACGTGCTATCCTTTTTATGCATTAACAGATACACCCGAAAGATATATTCTCTATGCAGAGCTTAAAGACTACAAAATAAAAGAGTAGCCTCACCGGCGTAGCCATATCCTTATAAAAGCAAGAGCATGAGTGTAGAAAAGGTCTATAGTTGTAGGCTTCATCTACACTCTTTTCCATGAAAATGCCGGATGTGTTTGATTGCCAAAAGACAGAGACCCTACTTAAACGGAAGTAGGGTCTTTCGAATTAACCTCGCTAAAAACGACTAAATATAGAGATGAGGATTGGTTTACGCTTCATTTTCAACGACATACACATCGTCCATATGAGAAGGAATGCCAAGGTAACGATGCTTAGAAATCGTAAATAAATCGTACGTTCTGCCATCTTGTTTGAAATGTTCATCAATCAATTGAATGTAAGGAAGCTTTAAGCTTGCTTGCCGAGAACGAACATTTTGTTTATTAATTTTCACAAGAATCGTGTGAATGTCTTGTTCTAAAAATAACTCTTGAAAAAACGCCTCTTTGGCAGCTGCATTATATCCTTGGCCGAAATAGTCCTTACCAATCCAAGTGGATAAGTAGCCAACACCATCAATGATATCGTACAGAAGGATCATCCCGATCGGATTGCCGCGTTCGTCGAGGATGATGCGGGGAATTGCAAGACCCTTTTCTTCAAGGTGAAGCAGTCCCTTTAATACAAATGAATAGGCATCCATCGAATCAGCCTTATGCCTCACGTATGGGAAAATCGAAGGATCGCTTAATAGGGGAAAAAGGGTCAGGGCATCTCGGGTGTTCAATTTTCTAAACAAGCGACTCATCCTTTCTCACAAGGGCAGTTTGACGCTATCTGCTTAGAAAAACCACCCTCGAATTTTTAGATTTCAAAAAATTGGGGTGGGAATCGAACCCACTAGAACCGGAAAACCGGTGGCTCACCATTTGCCTTCCCTCATTAGCAGGAATATCATAATCGATTTATTTATAAAAGGGAATAGGCTTTACTTTCCTTTTACAATTTTTTATTTTCTCTTTTAAAAAGAATTTCTTAACAGGTGATTTGCGGCTTTTTCAATTGTATTAAATGTAAATTGATATCCAGTTTGCTCAGCCTTTTGTGGTAAGATTTTTTGACTGTCAATGAGTAATGTACTCATTTCACCAAGCGCTGTTTTTAAAGCAAAGGTCGGTGCAGGAAGCCAATATGGACGCTTCAGCTGACGGGCAATTTCTCTGCCTAAATGATCCATCGTAACCGGGTGTGGTGCGGTTACATTTAAAGGTCCTGTGACGTCCTCTTGAAAGATTGCGTGATGGATTAAGCCTACGACGTCTTCAATGTGAACCCACGAAATCCATTGATCTCCAGGGCCTATTTTTCCACCAACGAAACATTTAAAGGGAAGAACCATTTTAGGGAAAGCACCTTCTTCACCGAGAATGACGCCAAATCGAGTCAGAACCGTGCGGGTCGAAGGTGGCGCTTGTCGTGCTTCCGCCTCCCATACTTTGCATACATCAGCTAAAAAGCCGCTACCTTCTTTATGGTTTTCTTCTGTATATACAGCATCATCGTTTACAGCATAAAAACCGACAGCTGAAGCACTTACGAAGACTTCTGGTGCTGCAGGTAAACGCTTCATAATCCGCACAATTTCTCGTGTTGTGTCAATTCGACTTGCGCGGATTTGTTTCTTACGCTCGTCCGTCCACCGGCCATTAATGGATGTTCCTGCTAAATGAATGACAGCATCGATGTGGGGAAGTTCAAGCTCTGGTTGGTCGCCATCACGCATCCAGCCAATATATCTCAAGTGCGTTGTATCATTTTTTGTATCAGGGCTACGGGTGAGAATAAATGTGGTATGGCCTTTTTTTCGCAAGGATGCACTCACATGATGTCCAACAAATCCAGTTCCTCCAGTGATTAAAACATTCATAAAATACCTCCAAAGAATGGTATGGATGCTTAAAAAGACAGGGTACTCTCGCTACTATACCCTGTCTCGTGAACGACGTAACCTTGACTTCTTTAAAATATGGTAGAATACGTGGAGGTGGTGATCATTTGCCATATATTCTAAAAGTCTCGACCGCAAAAAAAGACAATATGAAGCAACTGTACAATACGATAATGGTCAAACTGAAGTTGTCCTACTCACTGAAGACACGATTATTGCATTTCAAGTGCTTAAAGGAAAACACTTTAGTGACGAAGAATGGCAGAATGTTTTACACGGTAATGTCCAAAAACAAATGATGACAAAAGCGTTGCATCTACTTAGCTATCGAATGAGGACCGAGCATGAGATGGTGCAAGCGCTATTGAAAGCTTTTGAGTCATCGCCTTCCGTATTTATTGATGAAGTTATCCAGGAACTAAAGCAAAAAGGTTATTTGAATGATGCCCAATACGCAGAGATGTATGTTCAGGAAAAACAACGTAATCAAGGAAAAGGACCGCACTTACTTCGCCAGGAACTGTTAAACAAGGGCGTTTCTGAGTTTGATGTAGATCAGGCACTTCATAGTTATCATGAAGAAAAAGAATGGGAAACAGCACGGGCTCTTTTGCAAAAAGTGAAGTTAGATGGAAAAGATTCAATGGCAAAAGCGAAGCAAAAAATGGTTCAACGTTTAGTTCGGAAGGGGTTTTCATCATCCCTTGCGACGAATGCCGTCCATGAATTTTTGCAAAATGATCCTGAGCATGAACAAACAGCCCTTCATTACCAAGCGGAAAAAGCAGCTCGTAAGTGGAGCCACTTAGCACAGAGGGCATATGAGCAAAAAATGAAGCAAACACTTTATCAAAAGGGTTTTTCGTTTGCTGCGATTCAGGACTGGCTGAATCAGCACCAAAAAGAGGAGGAATAAAGGGTGAAGCGTTACAGTGATATGAGTCATCACGAGTTACTACAGGAAATAGGGACACTGACGGAAAAAGCGCGGAAGGCAGAGCAGCTTGGAATTCCGAATGAATATGCAGTTTACGAGCGAAAAATAGCTTTAGCAAAATCGTATATGGTTGATTTAAAGCAATTTACCCCAGGAGACACTTATTATATAGAAGAAAGCGGGAAAAAGACGTCTTTTAAGATCCAATACTTAAATGGTGTGTTCGCTTGGGGTTATCGTGAGCAATCGGAGGAGCTGGAGGCGGTTCCTGTCAGTGTTTTAAATGCTTCAGCCTGTTGACAAGCGCTCGCATCCGTCGTTGCTAGTCTCACTCGTCCTCTCATGAACAGAGGTTCAATTCGAGTCTTCGCACGTCTTCGCGCCTAGTCTGACAAGCGCTTTCAATACAGGCTGATATGTTGACAAGCGCTCGCATCCGTCGTTGCTAGTCTCACTCGTCCTCTCATGAACAGAGGTTCAATTCGAGTCTTCGCACGTCTGCGCGCCTAGTCTGACAAGGCTTTCAATACAGGCTGAATATGTTGACAAGCGCTCGCATTGGTGGTCCCCAGCCTCACCCGTCGTCACAGTGATGTTTTCGTCTGCGCGGCGTTTTTCAACGATGAACTGGAGAGATGTAGATTTCTCAAAAAAGAGTGTAACAAAGCCTAAAAAGACTTTGTTTACACTCTTTGGGGTGGTGGTTCAAGTTTAGGTTCGGGCTTTTGTGTTAATTGCCAGGATTTCGTTTTGTTGTCCAGGCTCTGTTTCACCATTTACCTGACGACTAGCATGCTTGACACTAGCGCGAGGTGAGAGAAATGGGTTCGGTCCATAGTTAAAGCGTTGTTTACTCATGGTTTACCCTCCGTTACTCAGAACGTTTTCCTGAAGCTTCCATACGTTTTTGTGGTTCCGTCTGTATGGTTCCGTTTGCACGCTTTGATGCAAAAACGGCTTTTGCTCTAGGTTCTCCATCAAGAGACATTCGGGGCGGAAAGTCTTTCGCTTTATTACGCATGACCTAGCTCCTTTGCAATAGGTGTACAAAGAGTAGTTTGCCCAAGAGTCCAATCATCATGCAGTCACTGAGGAAGAGGGGATACTTTCTTCTGTAGTTTTTCTCAGAGAAAACCCAGCCTGTATATGAACCGACACAATTGTGGTTAAAATCAAAGCAAACCATGGCGACGAATGGATAGTGACCTTTGCTCCAATAACGGAGATCAATAAAACGGATTTCGTAATGGCGTGGATACTTTTTGATTTCCCAGCGATACACAGGTGAAAATGACAAAAAGGAAGCTACATTAGGGTCTTCCATCGCTTTTTGGACGAGCTGATCATCTTCAGGAAATGGTTGTCTCTTAAACGTATCCAAGACTTGAATAGAATGATTTGCGTATTTTGCAACGATATGTTCATCGTTTGTTGTTACTGCAAGGTGCCAAACATTTAACCTCATTGAAGGAGAAACATTGACATTTAGAACACCATCAAACGACTGGTTAACATGTTTAATGATTGCTCTTTTTTGAAGATAACGGTAGATGTAGTATAAGATGAGTACGCTATACATCGTTCCGAAAGTTGAAGCTGCAGGGGCACCAGAAATCCAGGCACCAATTCCGGCGAGGTGTAAAGCAAAAATGGTTGGATCAAACGTATTAATCATCCCGAGTGCTACCCATTTTTGACTAAATGGGCGAAGTGCTTGTGTACCGTACGCATTAAATATATCCACAAATACATGGAGAAATACAGCTAAGGCAGTCCAAAGCAATAAATGCAGTGCATTCGTTTCCGGCCAGATGAGCCAAATGCTGCCGGTTAACAAAAGTGTCCATAAAACTAAAGCAAATGGTGAATGCGTAATCCCACGGTGATGACGAATATAAGTGGCATTGTTCTTAAATTTTAATACCGTATCAATATCGGGAATTTGAGAGCCAACGATCGTTGCGATTAAAACACTTTGTGCCGTTATGGGATTTAAGGCAACAACCGGATCAAGCGTGGCAAGACCGCCGAGTGCGATGCCCATGACAAGATGTGTTCCCGTGTCCATCCGGTTGAGTCCTCCTTTCGTGCTGTCTCTTAAAATTGTGCTTATTCATGTCTTATTTTACCTTTATATCATACCACGGATTAAGTATACGTGCAGAATATCAATTTTAATGGAAGTGAGTAGCCTTGAGCTTAAAGCAACGAGATTACGTGCAAAAAACAGAAAAGACAAATACGTCCTTATTTCAAAAGCAGTTAATTGATTGGTTTCAAAAAGAGCAGCGCGATCTACCTTGGCGGCAAAATAAAGATCCATACAGTATATGGTTGTCAGAAGTCATGTTACAACAGACAAGAGTAGATACCGTCATTCCTTATTTTCTACGTTTTAAGCAATCCTATCCGACATTGACAGCGTTAGCTGAGGCTCATGAGGAAGAAGTGCTGAAACATTGGGAAGGATTGGGATATTATTCGCGTGTCCGCAATTTTCAGGCAGCTGTCAGGGAAGTCGAAGCACATTATGGTGGAGAAGTACCGGACGATAAGCAGCAATTTCAATCGCTTAAGGGGGTTGGCCCTTATACGGCTGGAGCGGTGATGAGCATTGCTTTTAACCAGCCTGTGCCAGCAGTCGATGGCAATGTGCTTCGTGTGTTTTCCCGCATTTTTGATATACACGATGATATTGCCGAAGAGCAAACGAAAAAAGGTGTCGAGCGCCTCGTCGCACATATCATAGACAAGAATAATCCTGCTGATTTTAATCAGGCTGTGATGGAGCTTGGAGCGATCGTTTGCACCCCTAAAAATCCTGCCTGCTTGCTTTGTCCAGTTCAAGACCATTGTCAGGCTTACAAAAACGGGTCAGAAACGGAACTCCCAGTTAAAAAGAAAAAGAAAAAAGCTAAGGTTCAGCATATGACAGCACTCGTTATTGAATCTGCTGAAGGAGAGATTCTCATCCACAAACGTCCCGCGTCTGGTCTTTTGGCAAATCTATGGGAGTTTCCGAATGGGCAAACAGTTCATCGTGCCCAGGTGCAAAGGGAGCAAATCACATGGTTTATGGAAGATGAATACGGACTTTCTGTTCGCGTCGGTGAAAAACCGCTTCAGCAAGTTCGACACGTGTTTACCCATTTAATCTGGGAAATCGATGTTTTTAAAGCGGAGTTACTTAATGAAGACGATGCTCGCGCAAAGCCACAGTTCGCATTTGCTTCAAGAGAAGCCGTGTTACAATATCCATTTTCCGTTTCGCATCAAAAAATTTTACATCAGGTGTTAAAGGAGGATGACGAATGAATCTGGAATTACAAGGGAAGAGGGTTCTCGTTACTGGAGGAAGTAAAGGGATTGGGTATGCGATTGCCAAGCGCTTAGTCGAAGAAGGCGCCATCGTCACAATAACAGCGCGTCATGCAGAGGAATTGCATCAAGCTGCCGAACAGCTTGGAGCGAGATGGCTTGAGATGGATGTCACGAAAGAAAGTGATGTAGACGAGCAATTTCAACGATATATAAAAGCAAATGGCGGCATTGATATTCTCGTGAATAACGCAGGTGGTTCACAAGGTGGGCTAACATTAGATACGCAGCTGTCTGAATTTCAAGAAGCGATGGCGCTCAACTTCTATTCAGCTGTACAATTAAGTCAGCTCGCCGCGATGCAAATGAAGCAACAGAAGCAAGGAGCTATTTTACAAATATCCTCCATCTTTGGACGTGAGTCCGGGGGGAAGCCGACCTACAATGCGAGTAAGTCTGCCTTGATCTCATTTACAAAATCATTTGCGGATGAAATGATCCCCCACGGTGTCCGTGTGAATTCGATCGCCCCGGGCGCAATCCTTCATCCATCAGGAAACTGGCAGCGAAGGTTGGAGAAAAACCCCCAAGGCATTCAGACGTTTGTAGAGCAAAATATTCCCGCCGGACGCTTTGGAACGGCAGAAGAAATTGCTGATGTTGCTGCCTTTATCGTATCTGCCAGAGCGTCATGGGTTGTCGGTGCTACTTTGAACGTAGATGGTGGTCAGTCCAATATGAATTTCTAATGATTCAATCGCTCTCGTTCCATTTGTTCTTTAATAAGCTGTTTATAAATGCTTAACCCTTCGGCATTTAAATAAGGAAGTAACTGTTGACAGGCGATATGACTATAGCGAAGCTCTTCATTCGACCACTCTTTTTTCGGAAGCATAAATAGCTCTGTAAAATCTCGACCACTATACAACGCTTGTTCCTCCCTTTTTAATGAAGTAGACATAGTGTCCGCTCATAAAAAAGGTTTTATGCCAGGAGTTAGACCCCAATTTGAAGAAAGAAAGGAAGATCTTTATGACAACAAAAAATGCCCTAGTGACGGGTGGTACACGCGGAATCGGACGAGCCATTGCCATTGATTTAGCGAAAAAAGGCTACAATGTAGCCATTAATTATGTGCGCAGCAGAAGTGCAGCTAAAGAGGTTGTGGAAGAAATGGAAAGTTATGGTGTGAAGGCGGCTGCTATACGGGCAAACGTTGGCGACCGAGAAAAGATTGCTGAGCTTTTTGCAGCCTATGATGAACATTTCGATGGTCTCGATATATTTATTAATAATGCAGCTTCCGGCGTTCTACGTCCAGCAATGGAATTGGAAGAAAAGCATTGGGATTGGACGATGGATATTAATGCAAAAGCCCTTCTTTTTTGCGCACAAGAAGCGTCTAGACGAATGAAAGAAGGCGGTCACATTGTCTCCATTAGTTCATTAGGGTCTATACGCTACTTAGAAAATTACACGACAGTCGGTGTGTCTAAGGCGGCCTTAGAAGCTTTAACAAGATATCTTGCCGTTGAACTGTCTGTGCAAAATATTAAAGTCAACGCCGTTTCTGGCGGTGCTGTGGATACAGAAGCGCTAACCCATTTTCCTAACCGCGATGAACTGCTTGCAGATGCTAAAGAAAACACGCCAGCGGGACGAATGGTACAACCTGAGGACCTTGTTGGCGCAGTATCTTTTCTTCTTTCTCCAAGCGCAGACATGATTAGGGGACAGACGATTATCGTCGACGGCGGCCGTTCCCTTCTCGTTTAATTCAATTAGTAAAAATTTCCATGTGATTTTTAAATCATTCCTCTGCATGAAAGAAATCAAACCTGCACACATTATAGGTGCGGAGGTGATACACATGGCTAAAAAACAAAAAACAACTTCAGGTACTGACGTGCAGCACGTGCAACAACAGAACGCTCAATCTGCTCAAGGTCAGGCTCAGGCGCAACAGTCTCAATCTCAGCAGGCTCAAGCCCAGTCTAGCTACAGCAACCAAGCGACTTCTGGCACAACTGACGCTCAGCACGTAAAACAGTACAACCAGCAAGCAGAGCAGAAAAAACAACAAAATTCTTCTAAGTAACAAGGATTAGGATAAAGGCATCCTTGCGCATTCGAGCGCCCGGGATGCCTTTTTCTCTTGTCTATAAGAGGCATTACGGTTTCATTATAGAAAAGAAACAGGTATACTATGTCCATTACGGAAATTGGGAGTGATCCCGTGAACGCTCGATTAGGCGACGTTGTTCAAATTGAAAGCATAAAACACTCTGGTCAATTTCACCGACATTGGGCGAAGACAGAAATTTTGCATTGTACGGACCGAGAGTTGATCGGTGTCAACGATCATACGCTCGTGACTGAAGCAGACGGAACGCAATGGGTTACCTCTGAGAGAGCACTTTGCTTTTTCTGGACCGATCGTTGGTACCACGTCATTGCGATGGAAGGAGAAAATGGGTGGTCATACTATTGCAATTTGGCGTCTCCGCTCATCTGGAAGACGAAGCGAAAAATTCAATATATAGATTATGACATCGACTACTATGTCGATGTACAAGGGAACGACTACGTTCTTGATAGAGACGAATTTGCCGATCGCGCAGAAAAAGAGCCATATTCAGCTGAACTGATTCAAACAATTCACGCCTCGTTGGAGGAGCTGCAAACACTTTATCAAGAAAGAAGTGGCGTATTTGCCCCGGGAACAGTTTCAACATGGATAACGATTTATGACGAGTTCAAGTAAGTCCTACGATCCGTAAAGAAAGGGGGAGACGGATGAAATGGGACCAATACGGAGATATTTGAAATTTGTTGAACCTTATAATGGTGGATTGCTTTTACAATTGTCATTGGTATTGTTAAATTTTCAATCCCACTTGCGACACCATTATTTTTACAGTATGCGATTGATCACATCATTAACGCTGGTGAAGAAGTGACCACTGCGGAAAAGTGGACGAGGCTCGGATATTTGATGGGGCTCGGGTTTTTTCTATTTGTCATTCTTAGACCGCCAGTCGAATATTATCGCCAATATTTTGCCCAATACGTCGGCAATAAAGTCCTTTATGATATTCGGAAACAGCTTTTTGATCACATTCAAAAGCTAAGCCTTCGCTTTTATTCTAATCATAAAGTCGGCGAAATCATTTCGCGTGTAATTCATGACGTGGAGCAGACGAAAAATTTTGTCATTACGGGTCTGATGAATGTTTGGATCGATTTGATCACCATTTTAATTGTCATCGGCGTTATGGTATTTATGGATCCGTGGCTCGCGCTTCTGTCTGTCGTCATGTTCCCGTTTTATGGCTTTTCAGTGAAGTATTTTTACGGCCGTTTACGAGGGCTGACTCGTGTGCGCTCGCAAGCGTTGGCAGAGGTACAGGGACATTTGCATGAGCGGGTGCAAGGGATTTCTGTCATCCGAGGTTTTGCGCTTGAAGAGCATGAGGCAGGACAGTTTGATAAGAAAAATAACTATTTTCTTGCGAAAGCGCTCGACCATACAAGCTGGAATGCGAAGACGTTCGCAGTCGTGAATACAGTCACCGACATCGCGCCTCTATTAGTGCTAGGCTATGCGACCTTTAGAGTCATTCAAGGCTCATTAACCCTTGGTGAAATGGTCGCGTTTGTTACCTTTATGGAGCGGCTGTACAATCCGCTTCGTCGCCTTGTCAATTCGTCAACGACATTGACGCAAGCCATTGCGTCGATGGATCGGGTTTTTGAATTTATCGATGAATCTTATGATATTACCGATAAGCCACAAGCGAACGCGCTGCCGAGAGTTGCGGGTCAAGTGACATTTGACCATGTCTCATTCCGTTACAACGATGAAGATGAGCTCGTATTAAACGATGTTTCCCTTCATGTGTCATCTGGAGAAACTGTCGCACTCGTCGGCATGAGCGGAGGAGGTAAATCTACATTAATCAGCCTCATTCCCCGTTTTTATGATGTAACAGAAGGACGTCTGCTTGTAGACGGGAACGATGTTCGCGATATACAAGCGCGAACGCTGCGTGACCAAATTGGGATTGTACAGCAGGATAATGTTTTATTTAGCGATTCTGTCAAAGAGAACATCAAAATGGGCAATCCTGATGCGACAGATGAAGAAGTTGAGGAAGCCGCCCGAGCCGCCAATGCGCATGATTTTATTATGCAATTGCCTAAAGGCTACGATACAGAAGTCGGAGAACGAGGCATTAAATTATCAGGTGGACAAAAGCAGCGTGTTGCGATCGCGCGCGTGTTTCTAAAAAACCCGCCGATGCTCATCCTTGATGAAGCGACGTCAGCGCTCGATTTGGAAAGTGAACATTTAATTCAAGACGCACTCGAAAAATTGGCAAAAGACCGGACGACGTTTATCGTTGCGCATCGTCTATCTACGATTACACATGCCGACCGTATTGTCGTCATCAGTGATGGGGAAATCAAAGAACAAGGAACGCATCATGAGCTCATGCTTAAACGAGGTGCGTATTACGAACTGTTTAGTGTCCAACAGCTAGAGCCTGTATAAGAGTGAAATGAAGAACCCGCCGATGATGGCGGTTTTTTAGAGTGAAGACAACTAGCAAGCTCTCCGGTATTTTTCAGTCTTGGTGCGAAGGCGTACGAAGATGCGGCTAGAGCATCAGTTCATGAGAGGACGAACAGACCCTGCGGGTGATGGCTGAAAGTGTTTATCAACAAGTTGAACCCCTGCCGACGATGGCGGGGGTTCATGATTATGCTTTAATCTCCAGTTCGTTGTCTTCCTGATGAAAGCTGTTAAAGCTTGAGAGCAGCAACGCTAAATGCTCAAGCTCATAGTGATACTCTAACAGATTCGAGACGAGAGAAAAAAGATGCATCCACCGTTCTTCATCTTCAGGCTCGTTTTCATTTTGCGCTAAAGTATAAAGCTCTTTAAATCTAGTTTTAATGGGCACATGATGCGCTTCTAGAGGAACTTCCTTCGTTCGTCCTCGTAAATTTTCAAGAAGCTGTTCGTGAAAGCGTGTCAACGTATCAAGTTCTTGTGTTAAAGGTGTACGGACATGATCAGGAAGGTGCTGATAATCGTGTTCAGCTCGGTTGATTTGCGAAAGAATAAAAAAAGCCCGATTCGCTGCGGTTAACAATTGACGAAAGACGACCAGTTTGCGCGCTTTCGCATACTTCTTTTTTCGTGAATAGACACGTTCATCTTTATAGAGAAGATACACTTGCTCGAGCTTGACGAGGCACTCTTTAAATTCCTCGATATCTTCTTTCAGCATATTTTGTTTCGTCATATGGTAATTGCTTAGCCGAATCCATTTTATAATATCTTGCGTTGTTTCTGAGATGGATTGATATAACCGATTTTCGTATTTTGGCGGAAGAAAGGCAAGGTTCACAAGGAACGCGCAAACGACACCGAGCATCACAGCGCTAAAACGCTGAAATGCATAAATGCTAAATCCGTCAACAGGACTTTCCATTATGGCAATCGCCGTGACGAGCGCGATCGAGACCGTTTGCTCTATTTTAAGTTGCAAATGAACCGCAATGATTAGTACGACAACCATTCCGATAACAATAGGCTCAGTGCCGAACAAGAGCGAAAATAATATCGCAAACAAAGCCCCAATAATATTGGCCTGCGCCTGCTCAAGAACCGTTTGGTAAGACTTATAAACGGATGGTTGGATGGCAAAGGCAGCAGCGATACCAGCAAACACCGTAGCTTCAATGCCGACCCACTGAGCAACGTAAAGAGATAACACAATCGCCAACCCAGTTTTTAGGATTCGTGCGCCAAATTTCATATTAATCGGTTGATTCCTTTCGTTGTATAGTCATCGTGCATGAAGCGCTTTGTCCTGTCTACTCGAAGACATCAATTATATCAGCATGATTTACATATCTTAAAGACGTTTTTCCGTAGTAGCATACCGTACTATACAATGCAATTGGAAAAGAATCAAGCCGAGGTTGTCCAGCTTATCGCAGAAAACAAAAACGTAGACATAAAGAAAGCTATGACGTTTTCGTCATAGCTTCTTAAATACATCATTTGCAGCCTGTATCGTCTCTTCGATATCTTCGTCAGTGTGCGCCATTGTAATAAACCAAGCTTCATATTTAGATGGTGCTAAATGGATACCTTTTTGAATCATACCATTAAAGAAACGCGCGAACATCTCGCTGTCAGACGCTTCCGCTTGCTCGTAATTTGATACTTTATCGACACCGAAGTATAAGGTGAGCATGCCGCCGCGCCGCTGAACATGTCCGCTCACTCCAGCGTCAGTCATTCCTTTGATCAGCCCTTTTTCTAACTTTTCACCGAGAACGTCTAGGCGTTCATACGGATTTTCAGCTTGAAGCAGACGAAGGCATGCGAGACCAGAGGCCATTGAAGCAGGGTTTCCGGCCATCGTTCCCGCTTGATAGGCTGGGCCAAGTGGCGCCACTTGCTCCATAATATCTTGTCGTCCGCCGTATGCACCGATCGGCAGACCACCCCCAATAATTTTGCCCATCGCAGTAAGATCAGGCTCAACCCCGAGAAGGTTCTGTGCTCCGCCAAACATGAAACGGAAAGCAGTAATGACTTCATCGTAAATGACGAGACCACCATGTTCGTGTGTCACCTCATTCACCATTTCTAAAAACCCTTCATCTGGTTCAACAATGCCAAAGTTACCAACGATCGGCTCGACTAAAACGCCAGCAATGTCATGACCCCAAGTGTCCATCGCTTCTTTAAACGCTTCGCGATCATTAAACGGGACCGTAAGCATTTCACTTGCAATGGAGGCTGGAACACCCGCGGAATCAGGCGACCCTAATGTTGAAGGTCCTGAACCGGCAGCAACAAGCACATGATCAGAATGTCCGTGATAGCAGCCGGCGAATTTGAGAAGCTTTGTTCGGCCAGTGTACGCACGTGCGACCCGAATCGTCGTCATCACCGCTTCTGTTCCCGAGTTTACAAAGCGAACCTTTTCTAATGAAGGAATTGTTTCTTTTAACAACACAGCAAATTCATTTTCAAGAACAGTTGGCGTTCCGTACAAAACACCATTTTCCGCAGCGTGCGTAATGGCTTTGGTAATCGCTGGGTGAGCATGTCCAGTAATAATCGGCCCATAAGCGCCAAGGAAATCAATATATTTGTTTCCATCCACATCCCAAAAATAAGCACCTTTTGCATGACTCATATAAACTGGCGCTTCCCCGCCGACAGCTTTAAAAGATCGGGACGGACTGTTCACGCCGCCGACGATGTGGCGGAGCGCTTCCTGATGATAGCTATGAGATTTTGTGAAATCCATATTCGTCAACTCCAGTTCTAGCAATCTTCACTTCTACTCTAGTGTAACAGACTGTCGCTTCGTAAGGCGAACTGGTTTCTCATTTGATTCAGCGGCTTTACATAGTGTAATCTAAAGAGTAAAAGGATTGCTGAAATTAAAAGAAGGAGGCTTTTTATCATGACCGTTACCGAAGGACAAACTGCGCCGTCATTCACATTACCATCACAGACGGGAGAAAATATTTCACTCGAGGACTTTTCCGGGAAATACGTTGTACTCTACTTTTACCCAAAAGATATGACCCCTGGCTGCACGACTGAAGCCTGCGATTTTCGAGACCATTATACGTCTTTTGTGGACGAAAATGCTGTCATTATTGGCGTCAGCCCTGATCCTGTCAAGCGACATCAAACCTTTGTCGAAAAGCACGACCTTCCTTTTTATTTACTTGCAGACGAAGACCATCAGCTGGCCGAAGCGTATGACGTTTGGAAACTGAAGAAAAACTTTGGCAAAGAGTATATGGGGATTGAACGCTCGACCTTTATCATTAATCCAGAAGGACAGATTGAAAAAGTGTGGCGTAAAGTAAAAGTGAAAGGACATGTCGCTGAAGCCTTAGAATACATTAAAGCATCAAGGAACGGATAATATAGGACAGACGGCTCATCTAAAGAGCAGTGGGGGCGAAATAGCTTGATAGCTTTACTTACAGAGGATTTTTCATTCGACCAGCGTACGAAGCTTATCGAGGCATATCCTTCGATTGAATGGCATCTTTATTCATCACTTGATCAGTCTGAGTATTTGACAAAAGCAGAGCTGCTTATCACGTACGGCAATGATGTGAAGGAGCGGCATATTCAATCTGCGGCATCACTGAAATGGATCATGATCATTTCTGCCGGTATGGAGGAAATGCCATTTGCGGCGATCGCAAATAAGGGCATTACGGTGACAAACGTAAAGGGGATTCATAAAATTCCGATGGCAGAGTATACACTGTCGTGGATGTTGAATAGTGTGCGCAAAAATGACGTGATCCGTGCGAAAGAACATGAAAAATCTTGGGCCTATGAATTGCCGATGGCAGAGCTGCACGGCAAACGCGTCGTGATCGCCGGCGCAGGAGCCATCGGTGCAGAGATCGGTCGTCTTTGTAAAGCCTTTGGAATGCATACGGTAGGAGTCAATTCTGATGGTAGGCCCACAGATCATATGGATGATATGGCAACCTTAGCTAGCTGGTCTAAGTATCTACAACAGGCGGATTTTATCGTCAATGTGCTGCCGAGCACACGTGGCACGAAGCATCTGTTTAATAAACAAACATTTGCACACTTTAATCCATTAGCTGTATTTATCAATATTGGTCGTGGAAGTACTGTAAATGAAAGAGATTTACTTGAAGCTTTAGAAGCCGGTATGTTCGCTCACGCCGTGCTGGATGTTTTTGCAGAGGAGCCATTACCGAAGTCAAGTCCTTTTTGGGAGCATCCTCGTATTTCAGTAACACCGCACCATTCTGGTGTTTCAACGAAGTATGATGAACGTGCTTTACACATTGTCATGAAGAATATGGATGCATTTTTAAATAAGACAGATCAATGGCTCAACAAAGTCGATCCACACAAAGGCTACTAAAAACGGTTTAGAGAGAGGAGGCCTGATGATGAAAATTTATACACGAACAGGCGATCAAGGAGAAACATCATTATTATATGGCAAAAGGGTCTCTAAAGCGGACGATCGTGTAAAAGCCTTCGGGACATTAGATGAAGCGAATGCCCAAATTGGACTCGCTGTCTGTTTTATTAAGGATTGTACCTGGATGGGCAAAGCAACATTCATTGACCGTTTACAGCGAATACAGAGTCTCCTTTTTCATGCGGGCGGAGAGCTTTCCACACCTGCTGATAAAGAAGTGAAATGGACATTAAATGATAGGCATGTAGAGGAATTAGAAGCACAAATCGATGCTTGGGAAGCAACACTTCCATCATTAAAGTCGTTTATTTTACCTGGAGGTTCACGTGCCGCCGGTACACTTCACATAGCGAGAACGATCGTTCGTAGAGCGGAACGAGAGTCGATCGGCATCGATGGATTAAATTCAACAGTTCTCGTCTTTCTCAACCGCTTGTCTGATTATCTATTTGTAGCTGCGCGCTATGCCAATTTGAAAGAAGGCGTAGAGGATCATAAATTTGTGCCTGATGAAAAGGACAATGATTGACAACAAGTGATCATAACAAGTACAATTACATTATAAGAATTATAAGGTGAGAATGTTTGTTGAAAGTGAGGTGCATGACGGTGGCGGTCGACCATCTTCAGGAAGCGCTGGATTCTTTGAAAAAAGCTGGGGTGCGAATAACGCCTCAACGTCATGCGATATTGGAGTTTTTATCCACTACGCAGGCGCATCCAACAGCGGATGATATTTATAAGGCACTTGAAGGAAAGTTCCCTAATATGAGTGTCGCAACCGTGTATAACAATTTAAGGGTCTTTAAAGAAGCGGGCTTAGTGAAGGAGTTAACGTATGGAGATGCATCCAGCCGATTTGATTACGTGACGACGCATCATTACCATATCATTTGTGAATCATGTGGGAAGATTGTTGACTTCCATTACCCAGGCCTCAATGAAGTAGAAACTTTAGCAGCCCATGTCGCTGATTTTGACGTCAGTCATCACCGGATGGAAGTGTATGGTACATGTAATGACTGTAAAAATCAGCCGAAAAACATTAAGCAGTAGTTAAGTGTTTGTCTCGCGTTGAAAACGCTTGTCAATGATCAAGAGCCCTTCATCATGAAGGGCTCTTGATCATTAGAAAAGTATTTTACTATTGGTCGCAAAAGTAGAGACACAAGGAGCGCGTATCTACTTTTGTGACGTTTGCTTTGCTTCTTTACGTTGCCGGTTGTAGGATTCGTCGAACTCTTTCCCGTCTAAGGATTTATCCATTGTTAACGGTTGGCTGCAATGCATGCAAGCATCCACTCTACCAAGTACCTTCGTATATTTCTGACACGAAGGACAAACGACTTGAACGGCACGCGTCGATAATAAGCCAATCCATACATATACTGCCGTACTAAGTAAAATGAAAATGACCCCAAACAGCATAAATACCGTCATCCAAATAGGAGACTCTTTAAAAAAAAGCCCGATATACATGACGCCAATGCCAAGAAAGATTAATGCTAAGGCAAAGGTCCGGATTTTATTAATTTTGTTTTTAAATAAGATGTTCAAAAAATCCCTCCTCGTCTTCTCAAAGAAGTATATCATATAAATAAGCTTTAAATCGTGTGCAAAAAAACGAAGTCTAACCGATGATTATGGGACGGAGTGAAGCTCTATATTATTAAACCTCTTATATATATGTAAGCTACATTAAGTGACAAGCTGAATAATAAACAAAAGAAAAACTCAAAAAGTAGTTGACCGCCTAAAAGTTCCATGATATATTATTAATCGTCGCTGAAACAGCACCGACTTTTTAAGCGGATCAAACAACCGAAAAAAACTGTTGACACCGCAAAGGTTCCGATGGTAATATAAAAAAGTCGCTGTCAAAAAAAGGCGATGAAAAATGATTTTTTGCCCTTTGAAAACTGAACAAAAGCCAAGCGTACAAACGTGCCATGTCGAGACATCGACATGTAAAACAAACAACTGTGCAAAGGACGAATCCCTTCTATATAGAAGGTGGATTCAAAAAACTCTTATGGAGAGTTTGATCCTGGCTCAGGACGAACGCTGGCGGCGTGCCTAATACATGCAAGTCGAGCGGATGAAGGGAAGCTTGCT
>NZ_JAALFC010000051.1 GCF_011058155.1 Litoribacterium kuwaitense
GAGGTTGCATGGAGAAACTAATCATGCGAAAACCAAGCGAATCCTTCCATGCGTAAAATATCCAAGGTACGAAAGAAACTCCGAATCGTCGGACATCTAGGGCGGGAACTTCCCGAAGTAACGCTCATGGAGACGAAAGGCTGCTTTCATCGTGGAAGTGAGAAGCTCCCACTTTAAGCGAAGCTAAGTGGTGAGTAGTTCACCAGGTTGTGCCCTCAAATATTTTAAGGTGTTGGATTTTTTGTATGTGATAATCATGAACTCGTGTCGTTCTGCCACCGCATTGAGGAGTGTTGATTCCACACCAAAACAGTCGAGTGATTTTGACTCACTGGCAAGGCTCTTATTCATTACATTCAACTAGTGTAGAGTTGTGTATTTTTACGTTTCAAAGCTTTGCAACTTTTAATTTGCACTACACACAGCGATCTGCATGTCAATCATTGCTTGGAATTACTAGCATGATGTGTGCGAAATTGACTCGGCGAGAAACCAGTATGTCGTTTAAATGCATTATAAAAACTAGAGATACTTTGATACCCAATGCTATAACCGATCTGTGTACTATTCAATGCCGTTGTTAGAAGTAATTCCTTCGCTTTATTTACTCTCACTCTCTCTAAATACATGCGCGGAGTGCACCCTACTCGTTCTTTAAAAATCCGATTCAGGTGATAGCGACTAACGCCCACACTTGATGAAATATCTTGTAAAGACAGATGTTGTATATAGTTATTTTTTATCATTCGGATCGTATCTTCTAAAATAAAATGTACTGGATCATATTTGCTAAACCTTAAATCTGGTCTACATCTTTTACACGGCCTATAGCCTGCCTTTTGAGCTTCACAAGCAGACGCAAAAAAAGAAACATTCTCATCGTTAGGAGCCCTAGATTTACAAGAAGGACGACAGAATATCCCTGTTGTTTTCACTGCGTAAAAGAATACCCCATCATATGCCGAATCACATGATATCGTGGCATTCCACATCGTGTCCTCGGAAAGATCATGTTGATTCATTGCTTTCAACCCCCCTTATAGGCGAAAAGCTTTTTTACTCAAAATCATATAAACCACATAGATAGCTATGACAATGAAAGGTACAAGTATATATAACTGAAAAAATGGAATAACCAATAAACATAAAACCAAAGAGGTTAAGGATGACCACCATGCCAATGTGCTCTTCCTAAATAACTTAACACCCGCTGCCATGGAAAGAACATAAACTAAAATCCCAAGAGAGGTTGGAATAAACAAAATATCAGCAAATGTCAGCGATAAAGCTTTTGTCACTATGACACCTATCAGCGAAAAACAGATGATAAATAAAACCATTCGTCTTGGAATTTGCGTCGTTACATCTTGCTTTGAAAAAAACTTTGGAAAAGCACCATCCCTGCTTAATGAATAACCTAATTGCGTCAAGCTCGCTACAAAAGCATTTGATGTCCCTGTACAAATAATAAACGCCAAAATAGCAGTGACGATCTTGGCACCCACTCCTATTGTATCTCCCATGATAACACCAATTGGGGATAGGCTGGTTTCTTGACTGCCAAACGTGGCTGTTCCAATGGTTACAAAACTTAACAATAAAATAGTAATCCAATGACAATTGCGCTAATCATTGAAGCATTAACGATGTCTTTTTCAGGCCTTTTAAAATGCTCTGCTAGATTACAAATTGCCTCCCAACCGAAGAAGGACCAAAAAATAACAGTTACAGCACTCCCAACAGAATACCAGCCGTTTGGTGCAAAGGGCGTAAAATGGCCCCATTCTATTTTTGGAAGTGATACAAGTACAGCTACCAATAACAGAATCAATAACAGACTACTTAAAATCAAGGCTACTTTACTACTCATATTTACACCGTAATAATTAAAAATCCCTGCCATTACCAATGTAAGCATGGCTATAAATGTTGTGGCAAAACTTGATAGTCCAAATGCTTGACTAACATAATAAGCACCGGTTAAAGAAACAATTGTTTGACCGACTGCTGCTGTTACAAAATAAAACCATCCAACAACATTACCAAGATGATAGCCGAAAGAATTTCTAACAAAGGTCGCCGCTCCACCTGCATCAGGATATTTTTTTGCCAGACTAGCAAAGGCATAAGCAAGCGGAAAACTAATTAGTGTAACAATAACCCAGGATAAAATTGATGCTGGACCAGCCATGGAGGCAGTGACCCCAGATAAAAAAAGAACACCAGAACCAAGAATAACAGCAATATATAACGCGATTCCTTGAAATAAACCAATTGATTTATTATTCATGATCTCATCCCCTTTATAGTAAGCATTGTACTAATAAGAAGATGAACAATTCTTCTCGATTTTAGCGGTTTAATTAAATGATTAAAGGGAAATATTCTCATTCGTTCCCCCTCGTCTATAGAGAAGTTTTCGTTATTTATTTTTACTAAGAGTCGCTTCCAACCGATGTAGCTGTTTTTCCCTTTAAGACGAGGTCATATGCGTAATCAATATCTATACCTTGAAAGGTTGTATTTTCGACAATATCTGTGCAAGATTTAGGAGTTCCACTTCTCCTTAATAACTAATCTTGATATTGTGAAGTCAACAAATGAAACATCTTCAAGACAAGCGAGGTAAAGAGTAGGGGCAGGGGCAACTATTGACATAGAACCTGTTAAACTAACGTCCTCGGTTAATTAAACAATGATCGTTTTATCCACTTAAAGACTTTATATTATGATTTATCTCCTCAATCATTTTTTGGGTTCGTCAGCCCTGAATACAATCGTTCTAACATATTTTTTTCTTCCATATGAACTTACCATTAATGCAGGTTCTTTTAAATTGATTTCATACTGTGGAGGATCCATATTCAACAAAGCGTAATACGTGTCTTTAGGTTTATTTTCCCAAATATCACCTTGTTTTCTTGCGGTTTGGATACTTTCTATATTTCTAATATCGCATTCAACACTGCTCTGGTATCCAAAGCGAATAATGAGTTTATCACCATCAACGTGATGAGGCAAAAATCGTACAGCATTATACAGTCCCATCATATAGAGCAATGCATAGACATTTAATATTGTAAAAATCCATGCAGCAACTTCACTCCATAACTGAATAAGAAAATGAAATAATATTCCTTCCAATACAATTAAGATTGAGAATACGATGACAATTGTCTTTATCTGCGAAGTCTTATGATAAGAATAGACTTTTCCATTTTCAATCACGGTTGGTTTTCTGAACCAACCTACGATTGAATAATAGAAAACGCTTAGTTCTGTTAAAATTGCTCCTAAAACAAAACCATTGCCCAATTTTGGTTCAAGCGATTTTCTCGTTATTTCAAGAAAATCGTTTTCTTTACTTTTATTGTTTCTCTTATAGCGGATTATGCTTTTTATAACACTGTACATGACGACAATGACGATACCCACCTCTAAGACAGGTATAAGCCAAATTAAAATCTGATTTAATCCTCCCTCTTGCGAAGAAGGAATGATTAAATAGACTGCTCCCAAACAGACAATAATTGAAAGATAAACATATAATTTTTTTATGACCTAATCCTCCCTCTACAAATAACGCTTTTTCTTGTTCAGTTAACCTGCCTTTTAGCTGAACAAGAGTGACATTTATATCGTGAATTTAGATAACCTAAATCTATCATATGCTTCCATATTTTTCATTAAAATCACATGATCAAGTCATTCATGATTCATCGGATTTCTTTGATGTTGAATGGATTCTAACATCTGAAACTAGGCAAGGTCATTATTCATGTATTTTAGTTGCAACTCATTAAAACACTGGTTGAATCCATCCTTTAAGCCTTCAGTGATTATTGTTAACGTTATGATTTAGACCCATTGCCGAGACCTTACCATCCGACTTGAATCGCTTAAACATCTGCCAATGGCTTTACACGCTCAGCCATTGGCATTGTTCAAACGAGACATTTTATTTACTTTCCTGCTGCTTACTTTTTTGGTGACCACTTCTCATCGTTTTTCTGTATTGCTGTGGTGTTAAGCCAATAATACGTTTAAATGCACGCCGAAACGAATGAGGACTATTATAGCCTACACATTCAGATATCGCCTGGACGGTTTCATTCGTTTCTGTCAACATCGTCATACTTTCTCGTAAGCGAAGGTCCATCACATACTCGGAAATGGATTGACCCGTTTGCTGTTTGAATAATTGTGAGATGTACTTTTCTGGTAGACCAATCACCTTAGCTACGTCATAATTCGTCAAACTGGGCTCAGAAAAATGTTGATCGATATATCTCTTCATGCGAAGCACTGTTTCTTCGCCGGCAGCATTTTTCATTTTTTGCTGACATTCGGCATAACTACGGATAATGTCTTCGAGCACAGCTTGAACGTGCGCGCGGCCATCTGACAATTTAATTTCTAATAATGCTTTTTTTAATCTAGACAAACTATGCTGTTGGATCGCTTGTGGCGAAAGTGCGCGAAGAAAAGTCCCTTTCACTTGCGCAAGCCATTGCTGTGCTAACAACGGAGGCTGTTCTTTTTCAAGCAACTGATCAAGCACTTCATTTACGAGGCGGATGGCGATATCCACTTCACCCGTCTTCAAAGCTTTTATTAGACGGACTTCGATTTCGATCGGATAATTAATAAACTCGTTGACTGCTTCATATTGATCGTGCCAAAAAACACCCGACTCATTTTTAAGCATAGAATAATCGAGCATTCGTCTCGCTTGCTCATAAGAACGGCTCGTTTCAAATAACGGTGTCCACGGACCAACCGTCATCGTCACTTCCATTGAAAATTCCTCCTGCAAATTCGCGCGAAGTTCTGTCAGCTGCTCCTTCATATAAGGAATCTTTTTTTGATCTGGTTGTTCCTCTATATTGAGCCAAAAAACGAGTTCATCTTTTTGGAGATCGACAGTTAATGGATTTGGCTGAAAGGCTTGAAGAACTTTTTTAACAATGACCTTCGCTGCAGCCAATTCTTCATAGATATCTTCTCCTTCCATATCACCATATCCATGAATTTTTAATAATATCACCGCTCCTTTTTGACTTACAGTAAGGCCTACTTGTGCTGCAGAAGACATTAAATCAGCTCTTGAATGGAATTCTTCATGAATTAAGCGCCTTAAGAATGAATCTTTTAAAATTTGCTCTTGATGCACGAGCTCACTTCGCAATGATTCATGATCACGAATCATTAAAGAAAAATTACCTTGCAGAAAATCGTAAGCGTTTTTTTCTAACTTTTCTTTCTTTTCGTTGTCTCGAGAATAGTCTAAATGCTCATGAACGGAAGCAACGAGCTCCGACAGCGGTCTAATGTTTCTACGAGCCAAGAACAAGCTAGCCAAACCACCAATAACTAAAGTGACCAGCATCACTATGATCGTCATACGTTGAATATAGCCGGCCCCTTCCATGATATTGCTTTTAGGAATGGCAGCGACATATGACCACCCATTTTCTTCAGCAATAGATAACATATAAACTGACGACCCATCTTCAAGTTTATATTCTTTATTCTTCGGCGCAGCAGACAAATCGAGTTGCTCAATCTCTGCAGGAGAAATGCCTGCGCTTGCTAACAGTTCACCATGCTCATTACGCATAAACGCCCATCCGCCAGAAGGGGTAACAAATGAATCCAAGAGACTTTGAAAGTGACTGACGTCAATTGGAATAACCACTGTACCTTTCGGGTTGGCTCCACTATAAAAAGGCAGTGTTTGCACGACAGTAATCACGGATGTTTGCCGCTGATCCCACTGGTAAGGCTGTAAAGGCAAGACGTTATACATATGAGGCATCCGTAAAATGCGCTGTCGCCATTCTTTATATTCAAGCTGAGAGAAACGTTGCAGCTCATAAAAATGAGAAGGTCTTAAATAGGCCGAACCTGGTGATAACACGATATCCTTATCCCAAATATAGATATAAAAGTACCTTAGCAGATAACTCGTCGACGCATAGACTGATAATTGCTCAACCACTTCACGTAACTCAACAACTTTATCCGAAACGTCGGCATGACTATACAGCAATGTTGCAAAAGACGGCTGCAATGATAATTCTCGAACAAAGTTTTCAACCTCTTCCATTCGACTTTCAAGCATTCGTTGACTTTGCTCCAAAACAGCAAGACTCTGATCCACAGCGCTCGATTTAGCTACAGATACAGAGATCCGATACGAGATCAAACCTGTACATAGAGGAATGAGCAAAATTAGAAGATATGAAATTAAAACTTTTCGAAAATAATCTCCCCTCCCCTCTATGTAAACCCTTTCATTATTACGTATTTTCGTTTCTTTATATAATTTTCCTGCTATCATTTGTTCCACCTATATTCATAAGATGTTATACAACACCATATACACTTGGGATTTCACAAAATATGTCATCAATTTCAATTTAAAAATAAAATTCTGATTTTTCTTATTTACGAAAACAGATAATGAGTGTAGATAAGATTAAGCAACAATTTATCTACACTGCTCGATCACCCTCACTTTTTATACATTTGTACGATCGAGAAAGCGCTGACGATCTTCTTGAGATGGAAGATAGCAATTTTTCTGTTCGCCAAATATCCGATGACGGTGGCGGGCAAACCAACGATACACTTGATTTCTAATCGCTTTTGGTATCAAACGAAAGACAACAAAGATTTTCCAAGGCCACCGAAGATATTGACAAATCCGTAAGACTGCGTCTGACTCTGTAAACACACCTTTCACATCTAGAAGAACAATTGAATCGAGCGACGTTTTTTTTTAGCTTGGAGTCTAGAAGATTTGCCGCCAAGTCTGACTGTAAGGAAGCAAAATAAAGTCGTTTATTAGGATCATGTCTAATTAAAAACTGTACCGCTGCATCACAAAATGAGCACTCTCCATCAAAAAAGACAATGGGTCGTTGGTGATGACGAACGAGTGAAGAATGCAAGCAGGCTCACCCCTTTTCAAACGAGATTTCATGATGTCCGTGAAATATACGACAAGAATCAGCATATCCATGTGCCTCTTCATCACACAGCTAGCTAAACAACATGATGCCCACATTATTTTTTGTGGGTGCATTCCCGATCCTAGCCGTTTACTTTTCAAACCTCTATATTTAATTTCTAAAATTGTATATACAAAGATAGTACAGTCAAAGTGCTCACTCTTCTTTTTTTCCTCTACGCCAATCCCTAAACAGAATCATGACATTAATAATTAAAAACAGACCAACGACGGTAAACACAAATATATCAGCCAATGGGCACATCTCCTTCACTTGTTGGCTATGTTTATTATAACAAATCTATCTCAGCATGTTCACCCTTATCCTATTTGCAAGATGGACGCCTGATAAAAAAAACGAGTGCAGACAAGCTTTTGTCTACACCCTAAACATTAATATCACTCTTATAATGAATGAGAAGACGGCCGCTTACCGATCATTTGTGCTACTTGCAGAACACCCCAGTATGCCATGGCTCCGGCAATCCCTAAAACGACGCCAATGACCATTAGGCGCGGATCACGAGCAATTGAGAGGATCGAAAGGGCACCAAATACGGCTCCTCCTGCCGAGTAACAGACAAAACTAATCAGTGTCTTTTTTAACGTTTTCCAGTTTGTTGCTTTTTTCGCAACCCAGTTATCCATCATAATAGACGCCGGTATACCAATTAACAAGAACACTGGCAGCGCATATAAGGCGATGAAGAGAAATATGTTCCAAAAGGATAAGTCTTGTGGCATGATTTCGGCGGGAAGATCCATCCCATCAATTGCGCTTAACCAAACGCTTCCTTGCCATAACGAAAACAAAATTGCCGAGATGACAGCGACTAAAAAACGTCGCCAGATATGTCCTTTCAATACGATGCACGCCCCTTCTCTTTTACTTTTCTAATTGTACCAAACGGAAGGAACATGTGACACGAATAATCGCTTCTTTCCTAGAGAAGTGCGATTGTTTTTTGACTATATGTCAGTTGCGTTTCATATCATTTAAACGTCTTTCACCGGCTGACCGAGCAGTTCAAGTTGGGCGAGCGATGTTTGCCGAGCCCCGCCATTTTCACTAATCATTAATCGATAGTGTGTATAGTCGTTTGGCGTTTGAATGAGAAACGGCTTCGTATAACGTCTCCATTTAAAAGATACGTTCGCTTGCTGATCAAGTACTTCCCAATGCTGTCCGTCATTAGACCCTTCAAGACACCAGCTTCTTGGATCTTCTTCTGCACATTCAGCGCTCGTTAGCGTGTACATCATGACTTTCTGCGCTTGTTCGGTAAATGATACGTCGATGAAGGCAGGTATGTTATCTACCGTGACCTTCGTCATTGACGTATTGTCCCAAAGTGCCGGTGCATTCTCTCCTTTAATTTTCACAACTCCCTCGGTTTGATCTAGCAAATCCACCCAAGGCCGTGGAATACACTCAATGCCATCATGAGTCACTGCAGTTAACGAACTCGGTAAACTTTCCGTTGTGCTTCCCCAAGCAGATGGTGCAGGTCCCATCTCAAATTCCAAAGTCGCACCATTTGCGATCGTTTCATGAGGAATCGTTAAAGCTTCGTATTGCTCACCGTTCACTGTTAATGACTGGACATAACAATTTATATCACTAACATTAGGTGCAGTCACATGTAAAGCATGCCCATTTTCAAGTGTAATGGACATCTCCTCGAAGTATGGAGCCCCTATAACATATGATGGTGTCCCTACTTGGAGCGGATAAAGGCCGAGCGCGCTCCAAATGTACCAGGCAGACATCTCACCATTATCTTCGTCACCAGGATAGCCTTGCCCAATTTCACTGCCAATGTATAGACGGGATAACACTTCACGAACGTATTTTTGTGTTTTCCACGGTTGACCGGCAAAATTATACATATACAAAATGTGGTGAGACGGTTGGTTACTATGACCATACATCCCCATACGGACATCTCGAGCTTCTGTCATTTCATGAATGACAAAGCCGTAATGACCTGGAAATTTCGCACGTTCAGGTCGATTCATGAATTGGTCAAGGCGTTCCGCAAGTGCCTCCCTTCCACCGTATAAGTTGGCTAGCCCTTGACCATCATGGGGCGCATGAAAACCCATATTCCACGCGTTCGTCTCGGTATAATCTCCGCCCCATTCATCAGGGTTAAAGTCCTCCGCTGACTGGCGCCATTCACCGTCAACGTTTTTGCCGATAAAAAAGCCCCCCGCTTCTTCACAATACAAGTCTACATAACGTTGTGAACGCTGTTCAAAGTAAATGGCATCGGCAAGATAAGCAGAGTCGTTTTTTTCCTCAGCCAATTCATACGCCAAGCGAGAAATGGCAAAATCATTGATAAATCCGTCTAACGCCCACGAAAGTCCTTCTGGTGTATCTGTACTCGTATAACCTTTAAAAATGGACGTTGCTAACCCTTTTCGCCCAACACTTTCATCCTCGCTATACACGGCAGCATTTTTTACTGCAGATTGATAAAATGCATCGAGATCAAATGCTTTGACCCCTTTTAAGTATGCATCACTAAAAGCAACGTCCGAGCTCGTTCCGACCATGAGGTTTGCATAGCCAGGAGAGGACCAACGGGCAATCCATCCGCCCTCACGATATTGCTGGACAAAGCCATCTATCATTTCCGCTGCTTTTTCTGGTGAGAACAACGCATACGCAGGCCAAGATGTCCGGTACGTATCCCAAAAACCGTTATTCACATATGGTTTTCCTTTTACGACAGGTGCCCCTGTTTGCGAGGGTGTATCGATGCTTTCTTTCTTTGTAAAAGGGCTAGCATAGCTGTATTCCGGTTCTGTTTCTGTGCCTGTATTCTCATACGCAATGTTCGGATAAAGGTATAATCGGTAAAGATTTGAATAAAACGTAACACGCTCTTCTTTTGCAGCATGAGGAATATGAAAAGCGCGTAACCTGTCATCCCACTGCCTTTTTGCCCTTTCTTTTATATCGTCAAATGAATCCGTTGGGGCGATGTCTAAAGACAAGTTCTTTTTAGCTTGTTCAACGCTAATAAATGAGGTAGCCAGCTTCATCGTGACCGTACGGGAACTCGCTGGTGTTTGGAAACGAACGTACCCGGCAACATCATCACGTCCTTCGCCCGTCAAATGGCCATACTGCTGAATCGGCCGATCAAACTCGGCATACACATACATCCTTGGAGCACCTGCAGACAAACCGCTCCGCACATCGGAGTACCCAGTCACGACCTGCTGCTCGACATCAAAAGAAAGCCCTCCCTCGTTTGTCACATTATCAAAAAGAATGTCAGAATGCTCCCCTTGAAATGTAAACTGAAACATCGCCGCATAAGTCGTAGGTGCCATTTTAACCTCTATACCGTCATCAAAAGTGACTTCATAAACATATGGCTTAGCGGTCTCGTTGTCGTGGGAAAATGATAGCGCACGCTTGCCGCGATTGATCGTTGGATGTTTGCTTCCATCCGCTGGCATCACCTGAAATGTCTGGCGATCCCCCATCCACGGGCTAGGTTCATGACTCACCGCAAAAGCTTGCAATTCAGGAAGGTTGTTTTCGTTGTTTTGCTCCTGATAGCTGTACAACCAAGTGGTAGAGCCGGCATCCGTCACAGGTGTCCAAAAGTTGAAGCCATGTGGTACGGCAACAGCCGGGAAATTGTTACCTCTAGAGAAGGTGCCATTTGAATTCGTACCACGTAAAATCGACACATCTTCGACTGGTGATTGTGATTGACCATCTTGATTGATCTTGGCGATCTGCAAGTCATCGATACTACCAGCAAACGAACCTTCTACACCTTGCGCTTCAAACGTAAGAAAAACACGCTCAGTTATTTTTCCTAAAGCGACTTTCCCAAGATGTACTCTTTTCACATTCCATTGATTTGGATAAAGTGTCTTAGATTTTCCTTGTTCATTTGCTGTGAACCTGGCTCTATGTTGGTCTCTTGCCTCTAGATCGCTCAAAAATGTACCGTCTGTAAACTGTACGTCTACTGCGACATATGTAGCTAAATAAAGCGCGTCATATTCATGTCCAACCTGGGGATGAATCATATATGAGAGCTCTGTTTCTGCTGTCACTTCAAGCGTAAGCGCGAAAAGTTCTCGACGCATGAATTCGCCGGTTGTGCTAGCGCCCTCATACATTAAAGCCTGCATTCCTGTCCAGCCAACATTTGTTTTAGCTGTGTAACTCTCTTTTGGACCCGCGCCAATCGTGACATCAAGCCATTGCCCTGACGTTTTACTACAATGAGTATGGTCCGTTTCAATCAGTGGCGAAGTACGAAGTTCGTCTTCTTCAAACGATGTAAAAAATGAGTGATTAGCCATTATGATTTCTCCCTCCTCCAAACTCGAAAACTTCCTATAAGCACAGCTCTTAAAGGATCATGATACCACCGAAATCTACCTGCTGTCTGTCCTATTTGTCAAAAAAACGTGGTGTGAGTAAACGTTCACAGCTTCTTAAAAATTGGTTACTTCACTTCATATTTCTTTAGTCGGTCAATAGGAAGAGGAGCTATCAAATGACAGCTCCTCTGTAATATAATTAGCTTATTTTAACAATTGGCTTAATCGTTTGACCTGCTTTTGAATCTTCAAAAGCCTGATTAATATCTGAGAAGTCGTATAGTTTAACGAGCTTATCGAACGGAAAAAGACCTCTTTTATAATAATCGACTAATTTAGGAATGAAAAGCTGCGGAACAGCATCACCTTCAATCACACCTACCATCATTTTTCCTTCCGCCATAATTTCTTCATGAACGTTAATATTGACCTCAGGCGTCACACCAACAACAGCAAGCTGACCAAGAGGGCGAAGTGCCTGCAAGCCTTGATGTACTACAGCCGGAACACCTGTCGTTTCAATGCCATAATGACTACCGCCCTTTGTCACTTCTTTAATTTCCTTTAAAACATCAACTTTCTTACTATTGAATGTATGTGTTGCACCTAGCTCCTTCGCAAGCTCCAAGCGGCTCTCATGAATGTCAATAGCGATGATGTGCTCACATCCGATCAGCTTGGCAGCCATAATTGCACTTAAGCCAACCGCCCCTGTACCATAGACAGCAATCGAACTACCGAACTCTGGCTTTAACTTATTGAGAACAGTCCCGCTCCCAGTTTGAATACCACAGCCTAACGGCCCTAATAACGTCAAATCTACATCTTTGTCTACCTTCACGACATTTCGCTCATTGGCAATCGCATATGTACCAAATGAAGACTGGCCAAAGAATGTTGAAAGCTTCTGTTGTTGCTTGTGCAAACGATGTGATCCATCATCCATCGTGCCACCAAAGTTTAATTCGTTAAAATCAACACAGACCGATGGGTGACCGGTTAAACAGTTTTCACAATGCCCACAGGAAGCATAAGATAGGACGACATGATCACCTGGCTCAATGGTCTTCACGCCTTCTCCCACTTTCTCAACAATTCCAGACCCTTCATGCCCCAATACAGCTGGAAATGGAGATAAACCGAGGTCGCGTGCGACTGCATCGGTATGGCATACTCCTGAAGCGACGACTTTGATCAACACTTCAGTCGCTTTCGGTTCAGCGATTTCAATTTCTTCAATTTTAAATTCTTCCCCTTTGGCATGAGTTACAGCTGCTTTAATCTTCATGATCATTCGTCTCCTTTTTCCATAAATGTATACCATTCAACGGCCTTGCCCTTAAGATTCCCAAAAGGCTGTAGCCAATTCGTAGACGTCCACTACAAAAAGTTTAACGCCAACACCATGTTAAAAACAACTAAACTGCCTGCCCCCCATGGTTATAGAGAACAGACAGTCACATATGTTTTCTTATTCAAAAAGGTTTGGATCACCTTATGCAAACAAGCTCGTCGAATGCTTAGGCTGCACTTTACTGTCAGGGTTGAGATACGCGAATGCATTATTGATTGCAGTAGGCCCTTCCCCAAAACCGGTGGCAATGAGCTTGATTTTCCCTTCATATGTGGTAATATCCCCTGCGGCATAGATGCCAGGAATATTTGTTTCCATACGTGTATTGACGACAATTGAGTTTTTCTCGATCTCTAGCCCCCAATTTTTAATTGGGCCGAGAGAGGAAATAAAGCCATAGTTGACAACGAGCGTGTCTGCCTCAAGTGTAGAGAGCTCGCCTTCTTTATTTTTAATAACGACTTCCGTCACATCAGGATCGCCAACGATATCAACGATGTCACACGGTGTCATAATGTTAACGGACGATTCCCTTAATTGATTAACGCTATGTTCATGTGCTCTGAACTGATCACGCCGGTGTACAATCGATACCTCTTTTGCAATCGGCTCGAGCATTAATGCCCAGTCAACTGCTGAGTCTCCACCACCAGCAACGACAACTTTGTGGTCGCGAAATGCACTAAGGTCTTTAATATGATAATGCAAGCAACGACCTTCATATTTTTCAGCACACTCAAGCTTTAGCTTTCGAGGCTGGAAGGAACCGACGCCACCTGTAATCAGGACGGTTTTTGATAAATGGATGTCTTCTCCTGATTTGATCAAAAACGTGCCGTCTGCTTGCTTCGTTACCTCATCAACCTGACTTCCAAGAATGATCGATTGATCAAATTTTTGCATTTGCTCACGAAGGTTATCTACAAGTTCACTTGCTTTGATCTTAGGAAAACCAGCGACATCATATATATATTTATCCGGATATAGCGCCGTCAACTGCCCTCCCAACTCTGGCATACTGTCGATGACTTTCACTTTCATATCGCGCATTCCGCCATAAAACGCTGCGAAAAGCCCTGTCGGCCCCGCACCGATAATGGTTACATCGTATACTTCACTCATCCTTACGCCCTCCTGTGTTGTCTATGGTTAGCGGTTGGCTAATCTACCTCTCCGTAACTGTTTTGAAAAAACCTGACGTTTCTTATTATATAAAAAAAAAAGCATCCAGTCACTCATTGAGATTGAAAGTCATTTACAGACTTTTCACAATGCCTCTAAATACTTTTCACGTTTTCAAAAATATGGTTTACTACAAGCATAATGAGTGAAGCCGTGGAGGAACAATCACAATGTCCATTTACCTTGAGCAAATCTTCCAAGCCGCAATGATTTTTCCATTTGTGGCCCTTATATTTACCATTCCAACGATCATTCTACAATACCGTCGCTTTGGGCATCTTCACTTCTTGCGACTGTTGATTGTATTTTCCTTTTACTTATATATCCTTAACCTTGCTTTTTTAGTCATGCTGCCGCTTCCGACGACTTTACATAATTGCCCTGATGGTGCTGTGAGCGGTGCATTATATCAGCTAGAGCCCTTTCGTTTTTTTACGGATATCGCCAAGGAAGCGCATTTTCACCCGCAAGTACCAGAAAGCTACCTTCGTATATTTAAAGCCTCATCGTTTTATCAGGTGGCGTTTAATATTTTGCTGTTTCTTCCGCTAGGTGTGTATTTTCGTTATTATTTTATCCAACGTTTTATTCCAACTGCCCTGTTTTCCTTAGGTTTATCACTTTTTATTGAAATAACACAAGGAACGGGTGTATATGGCTTATTCGCATGCCCATATCGCGTTTTGGACGTAGATGATCTTTTCGCCAACACGTTAGGAGGGATCTTAGGGTTTATAGCGGCACCATTATTTACCTTTTTCCTACCTGAGCGTAAACGATTGCTCCGTTATCAAGCTGCCGATCGAGTGAGTGCTGTCAGACGGGTGATCGCATGGGGCGTTGACTACGTCATCTTACAACTCATATGGAGCTTTTATTTAGAAACCTTGTCATATTCAAAACCCGTATTGCTTTTCATTCTCCTGATCCTATATTTCGGTGTCCTGCCTTATTTATGGAAAGGGTTCACTTTCGGCAAATGGCTCCTACGCTTCCGTATTGAGGACATTAACGGGAGAAGACATTTCTTCCGATTTCTGCACCGGGGGACTTGGCCATCCCTACTGCTGACCTTAGATGTAGCCTACTTCCAATGGGTGAATTCAGTTTCAATTGTATCCCGTGTAGACGCGTTTATTTTTCTAGCCATTTTATGTTTACACGCCGCGTTCTTTTTACTCGTCATTTTTCGAATTACACGTGCTGACACGCGTCTATTCTATGAAAAATGGAGCCGTACGAAAAAGCGCCCCCTGTAAGCGGGCTTCAATGTATAAACAACGGCAAACTTAACTTTGTCCAAAGCTTTTTGCTTAGAAATCCTACTATTTTTCAGCCTAGCTTGAAAACGCTTCGCAGACTAAGCGCGAAGGCGAGCGAAGACACGAATAATACATTTCGTTCATGAGAGGGCGAGCGAGCCGAGTAACAACGGATGAGAGCGTTTGGCAACAGGACGCCTAGGCACGAAGGCGAGCAAAGACACGAATCGTACATTTCGTTCATAAGAGGACGAGTGACCCGAGTAACAACGGATGAGAGTGTTTGGAAACAGGCTGCCTCAGCTTTTGACTAGGACACATTTCCTCTTTACAATAATGCTCAACGACGAATGAGAGAAGGAATGCCGATGCTTCGGGACGATTTTATTATGCGCATGTTTCAATCTGTCACCCAGTTAGCCGCGCGACTGGCCGGTCTCAGAGCTGAGCGGAATAAAGCTGACAGTGAGCATCTTATTGACGAGGCGATTAAAGGAACGACAGGTTTAAGCCGCCAAACGGTGAATGTTTTACCGGCTCAAGAATTAAAAGAATTGTTCTCAGCCAGAGAAGATGAAGCTGAACGTATAGCTACACTAGCCTTGCTTCTATTAGAAGAAGGCGATCATCACGAAGCTTTTCAAGAAACGGAGGAAGCTTATCAAGATTACGCTAAAGGGTTTGTTTTACTAGTGAACGCGCTAGGTTCGATACCTAACAAACAAATGGAAGCTGAACTGAACCGTAAAGCTGACGACTTATTAGAGCGCCTGACCGCTTCAAACCGTTATAGCGGTTGGGGACTAGCAGCGATAGATTATTACGAAGAAATCAAGAAACGTTATGATCTTGCAGAAAATGTTTTATTTGCACTCGCTGAAGAAAAGCCGTCAGAAGCTGTTCAGCAACGCGGTCTTTCCTTTTATCGTCAACGCCTTCAAGAAGATGAGGCTGTTTTACAGAAAAGAAAATTGCCAAAAAATGAGGTCCTTGAAGGGGAAGCTGATTTTTTACACTTATTTAAATGAGGGCGTGTCAACCGAAACGAGAGTGCTTTCCGGACTGTTATCGATAGACACTCACCCGCCTATTCATATAATATTAAGCAAAGGAGGGCTAGATCTTGTTGTTCCTATTGTGATCAACCCTCGCGTTTACTAGTTTTATATGTATTCTTATTCTACTGATCATTAAAAAATGGATCATTACTAAAACGATCCCCTCCTCCCACTACACTCCATTTGACTACATTGCCGCACAAACGACTGTTGAACACCATGAAGAAATGGAGAATGTCGGCGACGAGGAAGACGACGATATCCGCAGCCAGTTTCCACCCCAGCACTAAAAAAAGGAGTCGTGAGCGCACATGCTACAAACTGTACAATTAGGGAAAACCGACTTACATGTCGTACCGGTCGGTCTTGGGACGAATGCTGTTGGTGGGCATAATATTTTTCCAAACTTAGACGATCAAGTAGGAAAAAACGTTGTAAAAACCGCGTTAGATGAAGGAATCAATTTTCTAGACACGGCATTTATCTATGGCCCTGAACGTTCGGAAGAACTAATCGGCGAAGTCCTAACCGAAACCGGGCAGCGATCAGATGTGATCCTCGCGACCAAAGGGGCCCACAAAATTGTTGATGGTGAGGTCACTTTAGTTAACACGCCTTCATTTTTAAAACAATCTGTGGACGAGAGCCTGCGTCGCCTGCAAACGGACTATATTGACCTTTTCTATATCCATTTTCCTGATGAAACAACACAAAAGTCAGAAGCCGTAGGTGCTTTAAAGGAACTAAGGGACGCGGGAAAAATACGTACGATCGGTGTTTCCAATTTTTCGCTTGAACAATTAAAAGACGCGAACCAAGATGGCTACGTTGATGTCGTCCAGGATGAGTTTAATTTACTCAAACGACAAGCCGAAAACACGTTACTCCCATACTGCATAGAGAATGATATTTCCTTCATCCCCTATTTTCCTCTCGCTTCCGGACTATTGAGTGGGAAGTATGATGAACATAGTACTTTTGAAGATGGACGTGCGAACCATCCTTTATTCCAAGGAAAAACTTACCAGCAAAACATTGCTAAAGTCAACGAACTTAAAAAGATTGCCAATCACAAAAAGATTGAGGTCGCTCATCTCGTCTTAAGCTGGTATTTGCACCATGAAGCGATTGACGTCGTTATACCTGGAGCAAAACAACCGGAGCAAGTCCTGCGAAATTTAAAAACGATCGATGTGTCACTCACCTCAGAAGAATTTGCTCAAATTGATGCGATCTTTCGTTAACTTTGCTTTGCAGTAACCGCTGTCTCTTTCTGTGACAGCGGTTTTTCAAACTCACTGACAGCAGACAGGACAAGTAGTTAAAGGTTTGGTAAACTAGGATAAAATCTACCATTCAGGAGTATCGCATATGATGAAAACGTTTATGTTGACGAGAGCTGACTGTCATAGATTACTTTCGTTTCAGGAGCTTCTCCCATACATCAGGTCCACATTAAAAGCACAAGCCGCTCCAGTCTCTGCGATACCAAAGAGTCAGGAGCTTAGACAAGCACGTTGTGAATTAGGGAGAATCAACGGAATTCCAGCTTACACTGTCAATGCACTTCCTGCGTCCTCATCAGAATCTAACATGATTCATTTATATCACGCCGTCGATGATCAGCTGCTCGCATTGATGCCGGCACATCATATTAGTAAACTAAGCACACTTGCCCTTGCAGCTTATGGCTCATCCCTACTTGCCCAGGAACAGCACGCCACAATTGGCATCATAGGATGGAATGATGACATGCGCTTGTTTTGTGACATGGTCCATTATTTACGCCCGATGGACTCAAAAAACCTTCTCATTTATACTCAACAACACGTCCAACTATCTTCAGTGCCTCCTCATCAGTCGTGTGAAACGGTAGACAATGTAGATACGATATTAGCAGAATCAGATACTATTTTCGTAGCCCCAGGTGCTGCAGTCTTGTTAACACACGCCATCTTTTGGCGCTCGTCACTGCAAATTACCCTTCTTGGAGAAAAGCTGCCGAGTCCACAACGGGCATTCCGGCAGCCGGTTCAATACTGGCATGAACAAAAACAAGACGCCCGCCCAACAGCCCATCAGTTACACGAACTACTTTCGAACGAATTTGACTCACATACCGATCCACGAACGATCCATGTCCTTGAAGCAGACCGTTTATCGTCTCTAGAGTTGGCTGCAGCATGGCAAATTTACAAAAAAGGACTTTATTATGGATATGGTCAATGGATGGACTTCATCACATAACAAAACCCGTCGCATGCCACTGGCTCTTTCGCCAGGACATTAGACGGGTTTTGCTTGTTTAAAATGCTTCGCGCAAACAGGACTTATCCACCTAGATTTTCAATTGTATTTTGCAACTCGCGCAACTGGTCTAAACTCTGAAACAATTCACTATTTCTCAGTTCGTCAACAGACATATTCGCATCAGACAGTTTTCCTTGCAATTGTTGTAAAGAAGCTTCTGCATCGGCTGAAAAGCTGCTAATTTGTGCATGGATGTCCTCAGCAAATCCAGGCGGCTCAATATTTTGAAAGGATTCCATCTCGTTTAAAAACTGTTGGACATATTCATCAAGCTGCGCCTTCGTTTCTGGATCGTTTGCCGCTTCCTCAAGCATCGCAGGGGCTTCCTGCGTAAACTGCTGGACATCCTCAATATACGTCATTGCTTCTTCAGAATATCCAATGCCTTGATTGACTTCATCTAATAGACCACAACCACTCAACAACATAGCCACGAAGATTAGGCTTATCACACTTACTTTTTTTATCAATATCATCGCCTCCACGACGGTTCATGCTCTCTTTATACCTTATATAATAGCGTAATTGCAATTGCTCATCGCTGAAAAACATTTGGTATATCAGACTTTCATGAAATGTTCAAACTCGATAGAGCCGTCAAAGCTTCATTTCTAATATAATGACAGGAAGAGTTTCTTTCGGTTCGTCATGAGACTGTTTCTACGGTAACAAGCCAATAAGCAGACGGTCGATCTGATAGATAGAGTATTTCACATAGGGGGACATTAGACGATGTTAAGCACGGCTTTAGGACGTTTTAGGTTCATTGGAATCTTAGAAGGCATTTCTTTTATCCTACTGCTCGCTGTAGCCATGCCGCTTAAATACGGAGCAGGAATGGACATGGCTGTCAGCATTGCCGGTATGGCTCATGGTGTATTATTTATTTTATATATCATGGCTATTGCGCACGTAACGATGACCGACAGCTGGAAGGCACCTCGCATTACTGGAGCTGTACTCGCAGCATTTATTCCATTTGGTCCATTTTATTTAGATGCGCGCCTAAAAAAAGAAGCCATTTAGTATATTCTCCCTTGCAGATAAAATGCAGGGGGTTTTTTATATTTCCTTTACGACTCAGTCGCTCGCTTGAAGACATTCCGTTCAACAGATCCTCTGTTTTCTTAGTAATTTAGGCGAAAGTGCAAGTTAAACTCTTTTGCCTTATACATTCCCATTAAAAAAAAACCATCTGGTGCTTCGCAGCCTATCGGCTGAGGAAAATAACGGCTGCACCATTGGGTTAGATACAGTCTCCTTTCCATTCAGACGCTCACTTACACCCTTACCTCAATCAGCTTACGCCTACTTATGATAAGCACACCTTCATTCACTCCAACATTTGATCCCCAACATAGACCCATCCCTTTGTTTCAGTACTTATTAGAGTCATAAGATTGAATAGCAAACCAAAGTGGTGACACATGCTTTCTTCATCGACCATTCTCGTCCAAAGATTCCCTCATCCTTTAAGACGTTGATCACACACCCTTGGTTTCAAAAAATAGTCGTATTAAATTAGGACCTGTCTGAAAACTAAAGAATAATGTGGTACGATTGGTGAAAAATGAATGGAGCGACGAGCATGACGCAAAGACGGTACGAAATAAACGATGAA
>NZ_JAALFC010000052.1 GCF_011058155.1 Litoribacterium kuwaitense
AAGATGGCAAAGGTTCGGAATTGTTTTTCCTTTGCAGGACAAGGACATGCGTTTTATACTTTAATAGACTTGCGTTTGCTTGGCGTTATTTATATCAAAAAAATTGTTTTATAATCATCGTAAGAAGGTGCGTTTTCGTGCACTTCATCACCCTTATTGGGCAATTGGCGATCATCGCCGGTTTTTATGTCGTTGGTGAGTGGCTGTCGAATCAGTATCAGTTGCTCCTGCCCGGAAGTATTATCGGTCTTTTATTGTTACTTTGTTGTTTGCAGTTAGGCTGGATCAAGCTGCAGTGGGTTGAGCGGGGGGCGGCAGTATTATTGGCTGAACTCTTACTATTTTTTGTCCCTTCAACAGTTGGCGTTGTCGATTATCCTGAGCTGTTTGGCTGGGTGGGAGTAAAAACCGAACTCGTTGTCCTCGTCAGCACGGTCTTTGTCATGGTCATTACAGGCATGCTGGCAGATTATTTGTATGTTAGAAAGAAGCGATCTTATGAGCGTGGTTTATAGTGTGTTTGGTTTTGCGGGAACGCTATTAATCTATGCATGTTCTAAAAGGCTCTATGTGCGGAGACCTTCTATATTATTAAACCCTCTAATCGTTACCCCAGCGGTGTTGATATGCTTGATTCTTTTTTTTCAAGTGCCTTACAGTGAGTTTATGGTGGGGGGACAATGGCTGTCAGCGATGCTTGGTCCTGCCACAGTCGCATTTGCCATTCCGATGTATAAATCATTGTCTCTATTAAAAGCGTATGCTGTTGAAATTAGTGTTGCGCTTTTTGCAGGTAGTGTCACAGCGATCATTACGTCTTTTTTGTTTGCTGTCTTGGCCAGTTTAGGTGAGCCTTTTGTCGAGTCGATGATTCCGCGCTCAATCACGACGCCGATCGCGATGGGAGTGTCTGAGGATATCGGCGGCATCCCGACGATGACAGCGGTCTATGTGACGATGACAGGTTTAACAGGTATTGTGATCGGTCCATGGCTGTTGAAAAAGCTTCGTTTGCGATCAGATTTGGCCACTGGTCTCATGTTTGGCATGGGAGCGCATGGGAGCGGGACAGCGCGGGCTTTCGAAGAGAGTGAGCTTGCCGGCGCTTTTTCTTCTTTGACGGTCGTTGTTGCTTCGGTGCTGACGGTTTTATTGACCAAAGGCTTGTACGCTTGGTTTTAAGAGCATAGAAAGCGAAGGCTGTACGGCTGATCGTCCTGCTGGAGAGTGTAGACAAAGTGAAGGATAGGACTTTGTCTACACTCTATTTTGTGGGACTTTTTAGCCTAGAGCTTTGAGTTCAGCAGAGGGCACGCGGGAAAAAGTACCAGGTGCGAGCCGTCGTCGTTACGCTTTATAAGCCGTAACCCTCAACCTCCGATAGTCGGCGGTCCAAGTGTTATTTTCATAGAGGAGCGGTTTTAACTCCTGTTCCGTCGCCTTAATAATTTGTATCGTCGTTTGTGTATCGGTGTGTGAGAGAATGCCGTCTGCGAACATATGAATCCATGATTGGAGCCCGTCCTCTCCTTTTAGTGGTGTTGGGCGATCGTAAAGAACGGCTTGCGTAACGACGAAGCCAGCGCTTTCCATGCGGCTCGTATATTCACCGATGCTCGGAAAGTACCAAGGGGCTTCGGCATTTGTGAGGCCGTGGGCATGACATTGTTTCAATAAGACGGTGCGGATGGTTTCCACGTTTCCTTGCCCGCCGAATTCCGCGACGAATCGCCCTTGAGGCTTTAAGCTTTTCGCGATGTGTGTAAGAACGGCAGAGGGGCGTAGCATCCAGTGCAAGGCAGCATTGGAAAAAACAGCGTCGAACTGTTCTGAAAATGGAAGCTCATGCGCATCGACGACGAAAAATGCAAGCTTTGGATATTTTTCTTTGGCTTCTTCAATCATCTCACGAGACGCGTCTATTCCAGTCACTTGAGCCCCGGTCGCAGCGATCGAGTGCGAGAGGTCGCCTGTGCCACAGCCAACATCAAGGATGTGTTCTCCTGCTTTCGGCTGGAGCCATTCAATGAGCGAGCTTCCATATTGTGAGACAAAGGCATGTTTCGTATCGTAAAGTGAAGCGTTCCATTTTTGATCCGTGTGGGTCATAAAGCGAAGTCCGCCTTTCTTAGCAGTATTTTTAAAAGAATAACATAGAGGGCTCTGGAAAGAACATACAAAAAACTGCCCATCGAAACGGGCAGTTTTTCATAAGTTACTTTTTAACGGTTTTTCCCATGCAGCTGAGCAAAAACTCGCTGAACATGGAGTTTGCCCAGGAGAACCAAGGGCGTGTAAATTTCGCTGGATCGTCGACATGAAAGCCTTCGTGCATGAGGTTTGTGTCGGCGTCGGTACGCTTGAACATTTCTAAAATCTCTTTTTTCTCTTCATCACTTGTCGCGGTTAAGCCTTGAATCGCGAGCGCAATGTGCCAAATGTATTGTGGAGGCGTGTGTGGGCTGCCGATGCCGCGTGCGACGTCACCTTCATAGTATGTTGGGTTGCCGTGGCTAAGCAGGAATTGACGTGTATTCGCATACGTTTCGTCATCTGCGCTGCAGTAACCAAGGTATGGTGCTGCTAAAAGACTTGGGACGTTTGCGTCATCCATGAAGTTGAATTGACCGAAGCCATCGACTTCATACGCATAGACGCTCTTGTAGCCTTCGTGTGGGATAACCGCGTGCTGTTGAATGCTGCCGTCAATTTCGTTAGCTAAAGCAGAAGCTTCAGTCGCAAGTTGCTCGTCGTTTAGCACAGTTTCAGCAATTTCTTTAATGTAGCGTAAGATGACAACGGCAAACATATTTGATGGGACGAGGTATCCGTACGTACAAGCGTCGTCACTCGGACGGAAGCCTGACCATGTCATGCCGATGCCTTCTTTGACGAGCGCGCCTTTACCGTCACGGCTTAACGTATCGTTGTGGCGATCCTCATGACGGACGAAGCGGTACGGCGATTTTGACTCGTGATATTGCTCGACCCGGAACACGTCAATAATTTTTCTGACACCGTTTTTGAAGTCTTCATCGAAGTGAGCTGTCGAGTCCGTTGCCTTCCAAAGCAGGTACGCTAGCTGAACAGGGAAACAGAGGGAGTCAATTTCGTACTTTCGCTCCCAAATCCAATCGGTCATGTCTGTTTCGTCCGCCTGATGACCTTTTCCGTTTCCTTCTTCGTTGAACGCATTTGCATATGGGTCGTGGTTAATGTACTCAAACTGTTTGCGAACGACACCTTCAACGAGACGAGCGAAATGCTCGTCTTTTTCTGCAAGAATCAAGTATGGACGTACTTGAGCTGCTGAATCGCGTAGCCACATGGCCGGGATATCGCCAGTGATGACAAATGTTTTACCGTCGTCGTGTGGCTTTAGAGTCGTTTCGTACGTGTTTACAAAGCAATTTTCAAACATGTTGCCGAGTTTTGGCTGGTCAGAAAAGTGGTCCTTAACTTCCTTAATTAACGCTTCCATCGATGCAGGAATGTTCGCCATCGTAAATCTCCTCTCGTTTCTCGTAATTTATGATGTTGTTTGAATGCCGACGGTGAAAATTTCGTATGGGCCAACGGTTGCTGTGAACACTTGGTTTGTCGCTTCACTACATTTTTCTTCCAAGACATTAGACTTGTAGAGCTTATTACCCTCAGAAGCCGTCACTTCAAACTGAACTGGCTGTGCTGTTGGATTAAACCAGCGAATCATCCAGTCTCCGTTCGTCGCCTGTTTTAAGGATGAGTGGACAAGCCCGTTGCCATCCCACGTCACGAATTGATGAACTGCTGGCAATGCAGCTGCTTTCGTTTCTTTATTCTGGACTGCAAATAATGGTGCTTGGAACTGATACGCTTCAACGTATGCAGCAACAGACTCATCGGCTGCATGTGGAATGACCATCAGCTCTGCAGAATGTTCGCCTTGGCATTGCGCTTCCGGTGTCGGGAAGACGCCCCAGTCTCCAAGCTCTTGCACGCTGCGAATGAGTGTGACGGCAATCGTATTCCGACCATCGCGCAACACTTCGTATTCATTTAAGCCTTTATTGGCGACAGTGATGCCGTCTTTTTCGTCATGAACGGACGCAAAGGCATGCTGATGCTGACAATTGCTTGGATTCTCCCACTCGGGCTCAGGATTCGTATTTCGTTTGGCGACTTCAAAAATGGAGTCGGCGTAATGCACATCGGTATCCGTGTCTGTCGGGAAGAGCATGCGCAAACGATGATCCTTCGCTGTATTATTAAACGATGAATGAATGCGGACGCCTTTGTCATTACGGTTAAGCGTGTAGCGCGTCGTAATGTGCAGGACAACCGTTTCTTTGGCACGCTGGGCTTTACGCTGACGGAATTCGACGATCTCTTGGATTTCTTGAGCAAGTGTATCGTCCGCTGTCGCAGGCACTTCAAAGGCGTGGTTGACTTCAATCGTCGCTTGGTACGGCGTATCTTCAACGATCGCCACCTGAGCCTTTAGACCTTTCGTCGTGAGCGGGGTTTCTCCTTCTGGCTTTTTGAAAATGTATTCATTGCCGATGTCACCAGAGTTTTCGTACACCCCGGCACCTTCAACGATTTTGCCTGTCTCAAGGTTGGTGATTGTCAGTGATCCGTCCGTTTGTACTTCAGCACGAACGTAGTCGTTTTCTAGTGTGTTCGTGCCAGAAAGCAACGATGTATGAGCAGGTTTTTCACTTGCTCCTGCAACGAGTGCGTACGCTTTAGTACCAAAGGCAGGTACGTTGCTCGCTTCAAATGTAACAGAGACGTAGCGGGCGACGTAAGGCTGGCGGAAGCGATCGTCTGGCAGGTCGTAATTAAAATGTGCGCCTACATCAGTGATCGTTGCAGGTACTTCGTTACCTGCATCATCGACGAGACGAAATGTTGGCAGGTCGTAGTTTTTCATCTCTTGCACGGATTTAGCGGGACCGCCATTGGAGAACGGCCAGCTGGCTGCCTCTATGTCAATGGTGACGGGACCATGCGCTGTATGCCCAGTCCCGTTGACGACAGTGAATGGCAATGCGTGCGTGTCGTCGGAAAAGGCACTGACGTCTACGTGCCCAGCAATCGCCGTTAAGCTTTCTTGCACAACTGTTTCCGCTACATGCTTTGCGTTTTCAAAGCGCGTCACCATGCCACGGTGAACTTCATCTACACTACAGCCGCAAATGCTGTCATGCGGATGATTTTGCATCAAGGTTTTCCATGCATATTGCAGTTTGTGATCCGGATAAGTCATACCAGTCGCATTTGCCATGACCGCAAGCGGTTCGGCACCTTTTTCGAGCAACGTTTGGACTTCTTGGTTCATTTGCTTCAAATAGACACGAGCGGAAGCTGTGTTCACGAGCGTATACCAGCCGTCGGTCTGTTGGCTGCGTAATTCGCCTTCGATTACCGTCAAGTCATCGGGAACCGTCGACTTGACTGCTTCCATGTACGCATCGAAATCACTATGCACAAAATCGATGTCAGGGTAGAGGAGCTTCGCTGTTTCGATCGCTTCCGGCAAATCGGTTTGAATGGGCTGGTGGTCGCAGCCGTTCATATACAACAAGTGTGGTGTTGAAGCATAGCGTTCAGCACTTTGTAGCTTTTCTTCCCAAAAGGCCTTCGCTTCCTCACGGTTGGTCGGAATCTCGTTTCCGTTTGAATACCAGTTGGCAAATAAAATGCCGAGCACTTGGGAACCGTCTGGAGATTGCCAAAGCATTTCCGAATAAGGGGATTCAAAATCGCCGTCACTGACCATATTGTTAAAGCCTGTAGGTTTAACGCCACGGCCAAAGGCAGCCGTATCAATCCCAGCCTGTTTTAAAATTTGTGGTGCTTGTCCCATGTTGCCAAATGAATCTGGGAAGTAGCCGAGCTTGGAAATACGACCATACGCTTCGGCATCTTGATGGCCAATTTGTAAGTTACGGATATTCGCTTCACTGCTCGTTAAAAATTCATCCTGTAAAATGTACCACGGTCCGATATGAATACGACCTTCGCGAATATAACGGGCGACGCGTTCGCGATTTTCGGGACGCACTTGGAAATAGTCTTCAAGCATTAACGTTTGCCCGTCTAAATGAAAGCTTTCATAGCCATTTCCTTGATCTAATGTGGCAAGCAAGGTATCCATGACGTCGATTAAACGCATGTGGTGATATTCGTACGGCATGTACCACTCACGATCCCAATGTGTATGTGAAATAATGTGGGCGGTTTTCTTCATTATCGTACTCCTCCTGGTTGATATATCATTATGGAGATTAGTTATTAAAAGTATATCATCTTCTCGATGACCGATATAGATGTTTTCAGCTGAATCAATCATTTTTTTGCCGATATTGATAGAAAAAGGAGGCGGGGCATCCTCCCCGCCTCCTCGTAGAAGTCGTTATTCTTGGTTTGCAAGCCACTCATCAAGCTGCTTTTGTGCTTCTTCAATGACAACATCTAAACCAGCCTTGTTCATTTTTTCAACAGCTTCAGGAACGAATTCCTCAGGGTCTACAGAACCTGTGTAAAGAGCTGACATGAATTCCTCTTTCACGTTCTTCACTGCGGCAAGCTCCGTTTTTACGTTAGAATCGTCGAAATGGAAACCTAAAAGTGGTGCGTTTGTTGCTTCGGCATTAAACTTCTCGAACTGCTCCCACTTATCTGCCGGTTCATTTTCCTTCAAATACGTTAAGAACGTATTTCCGAGAGAGAATGTTGCCATGTCATACGAATCTGTTTGTCTTGGCAAGTCTTTAATCGTGTTTTCATCGATTTTTTCGTAGTGCGTACCTTCAATACCGCTGTCAATTAAGTTACGCAAATACTTGTCTGTGTTGACAAGGTTTAAGAATTCCATCGCTTTTTCTGGCTGCTCAGAAGTGACAGAAATGGCTTGCATTGATCCAAGCACTGAAGTATTAAACGTGATTGGTCTTGTACAGGCTTCACTTCAATCGGATAGCCTAGAGAGCTTGTCCATAGCTTTTCTGCCGTTGGCTGGTAGTCTGCTTTGTCAACGAGCCAGTTGCCTGATTTTAATGTGTCTTGACCAGAATACGTCGCTGCATCTGGACGGATATAGCCAGCTTGGTAATAGCTGTGCAATGTGTTTAGAACGCTCATTGTTTCTTCAGTATCGAGGTAGTTTGCGATCTGGTAGTCTTCAGTATCCAATGGCACACCGACTGGTAAACCTTCAATTACTGGGTCAAAAGGTGTGTCTGGTGTAAAAGTTTTATCGATTGAAAGTGGGTACATGCTCGGTGCCGCTTCTTTTGCTTTGGCAAGAATCGGCTCAAGGCTTTCGATCGATTGAACGTCGCTATAATCTACGCCAAGTGCTTCTGCTTGGTTCACGTTAAAACGCCATACAGGCTGACGGGCGATTTCTTTTTTCGCAGGAATAGCGTAGTTGCGGCCGTCTACTTTTGAACCTTCAAGGAATGCAGGGTCTAATTCTTCTACAATGCCTTGACCATGTGTTTCGAGCATATCGGTAATGTCAACGAAAGCTCCTTTTGAAACGTTTTGAAGATAGTTGTTCGTGTAAGAGGCAGTAAAGGCAATATCATACGGCTCACCTGATGATGTTACAACTTGCATTTTTTGATCGTAGTCACCGAAATCGATTAATTTCATATCAATGGTAACGCCGATTTTGTCTTTGACATACTTATTGACTTCTTCCATGACGAGATCATGGTCTTTTGTGGTGCACCAACGGTATACCAAATTAATTCGTAAGAGTCCTCTTCGCTGCCACCAGCAGAGTCTCCGCCGCCACAGCCGGCAAGAATTGTGCCTAGAGCCAACAATGCGATGAGCAAACCTTTAGAGCGCTTCCAAAAGACTGACATATGTGTTTCCCCCTTAGATATAGTAATGAATATAATGGAATGCCGGGCTGTGAATTATTCCTTCACAGACCCGACAGTTAACCCTTGAACAAAATAACGCTGGAAGAATGGGTAGGCAAGTACAATTGGCCCTGTAGCCAGTACAACCATCGCCATACGTGCCGTATCCTGTGGTAAAGAACTCAGCAAGCCGACACTTGATGAAAGCTGGGAGTTACTCGCGATAAACTGCATGCTCGTTTCAATACGCATGAGCATCGATTGGAGTGGAACGAGTGACGGGTCGTCAATATAAAGCAGTGCATTAAACCAGTCATTCCAATAGGCGAGTGTACTGAACAGTCCGACTGTCGCTAAACCTGGCAGCGAAATCGGTAGCACGAGCTGGAAAAAGATCCGGAATTCTCCTGCGCCATCAATTTTTCCTGATTCGATCATCTCTTCAGGAACGGTTGTCCGATAAAATGTCCTCATGACGAGTACATAAAAGGCATTAATGGCAAGTGGGAAAATCAACGCCCAAATACTGTTTTTTAAGCCAAGAAACTGCGAGATGACGATGTAGGTCGGCACTAAGCCACCGTTAAATAGCATCGTGAAAAAGGCTAGAAAAGAAAAGAAGTTACGATATTTAAAATCTCTTCGTGAAATGGCATAAGAAAAAGTTGATATTAAAAATAAACTAATGAGTGTACCAACGACAGTAACTAAGATCGTTACTCCGTAAGACTGAACGAGCTGATCGCCGGACTGAATAATGTATTCATAAGCAGCCAGGCTCCATTTTTCTGGGAAAATACTGTAACCATTTTGTGCCAATGTTTGTTCATCCGTAAAAGAGATGATAATGACGAAGGCAAATGGAAAGACACACATGAACGCAAATATACCGACGATAAAGTTAAAGATGAATTCCCAGAAGCGTGAAAAAGCGTTAACGTCTCGCTTATTTTTTTTAGCCACTGATGTCTGCCTCCTTTCTAGAATAATGCGCTGTCTTTATCAATACGGCGAACAATTAAGTTGACAGTCATCACAAGGATAAAGCCCACGACGGACTGGTAAAGCCCGGCAGCGGTACTCATGCCGATGTCACCCATAGACATTAAGCCTCGATAAACATACGTATCAATGACATTCGTTACGTCATAGAGTGGACCTGAGTCACGCGGAATTTGGTAAAACAAGCCGAAGTCTGCTCTGAAAATTTGCCCGATGTTGAGTAGTGTCAAAATGATCATCAACGGTGTAATGCTTGGTATAGTAATGTGTTTGATCTGCTGCCACTTTGTGGCGCCATCAATCATCGCCGCTTCATAATACGAACGGCTAATACCGACAATCGCAGCTAAGTAAATGACTGTAGAATAACCGACTGTTTTCCACGTGTTTAAGAAAATGAGAATCAGTGGCCACCATGTCGGGTCTTGATACCATTGCACAGGATCTCCACCAAAGAAGGTAATAACCTGATTAATCACACCTTTGTCTACGCTTAAAAATGCAAACGTAAAGTAACCGACGATAACCCAAGATAGAAAATGAGGCAGAATCATTCCGGATTGATAAATTTTTGCCAGCTTTTTATTCGCTAACTCACTCAGGATAATGGCAAAAAGACCGATACGACAAGGCCTAGTACGATAAATACAAAGTTGTATAAAAGCGTGTTTCTCGTAATGATGAACGCATCATCGGTTGAAAATAAAAACTCGAAGTTTTCCCATCCTACCCACTCACTATTGAATACGCTCTCAAAGAAACCACCTCGACTAATCCGATAGTCCTGAAAGGCGATTACGCTTCCAAACATAGGAAGATAGGCAAAAATGAGAAACCAGATCGTACCTGGAAGAACAAATAAAAGCATTGGGGTATTCTGTTTTAAGTCTTTAAAAAACGATTTCAAGATTGGTCCTCCTTTCCCGTGCGGTTCGCATAATGCGAGATAAGAAAGCGTCGTACTTTTTCTTTACAATCTTTACTTTAAGCCATTTAACCGTTTTCAAGTAGTAGACAAATTATAGAAAAGGTAGTTATTTTTTAGGTCTTTTGCACAGCGTACTTTAGGTGGATATGATCTCACTAAAATCACGACATTATTCGTATTCTCAAGGGTGATAAATAATCTGCCTCGTGAATAGGATGGAGGGAAGACGTTTTGTAGAGGAGGGAAGGTGTGAGCCATTCTCAAGTCAAATGGTATGAAGTCTATGCCAGTCCGTTTTCCCCTTGCCCCCCGATTCGGTACAAATGGTACTCGACGCCACCGAATTTGTACTTAGGGTTCCAGCCGCCGGGGCTTCCACAGTTTTCGCCGAGGGAAGCTTTAGCACATGGAACGCTATGGCCGGCGTTGTATTCACCATATCCTCCGAAAAAAGGGATGTTCAGAGAGGGTGAGGAAGCATGAGCCATGGACAACAGAGGGAGCTTCCGCCAGCCTTTTATAAGGCAATGGAGAAGCTGCAGGCGACCGATTTTGTTCTTGTTGAACTGACACTTTATTTAGATACGCATCCGTGGGACGCTCAAGCGTGGGAGCAATTTCAGGCTTTTTCGGCGCATCGGCAAAAGGTCAAAGCCGACGTGGAGAAATATTACGGTCCGTTGCTTCAATTCGGGGCGACTCCTTCAGCAGAGCCGTGGAAGTGGTCATCGTCACCATGGCCTTGGGAAATTTAAGAAATGAATTATTCAAGGAGGTAGCTTGATGTGGCTCTATGAAAAAAAGCTCCAATACCCAGTCAAAGTAAGCACTTGTAATCCTACGCTCGCAAAGTATTTGATCGAACAATACGGAGGCGCAGACGGGGAGCTTTCTGCGGCGTTGCGTTATTTAAATCAACGATACACAATTCCCGAACAGGTTATAGGCTTGTTGACGGATATTGGGACCGAAGAATTTGCTCATTTGGAAATGATCGCGACAATGGTGTATAAGCTGACAAAGGATGCCACACCTGAGCAGATGAAAGCCGCTGGATTGGGAGAACACTACGCGAATCATGATGGCGCCTTATTTTACACGAATGCATCAGGCGTACCGTGGACGGCTTCTTATGTCGCCGCCAAGGGTGACCCAATTGCTGATCTGTATGAGGATATTGCTGCTGAGGAAAAAGCAAGAGCCACATATCAATGGATTATCGATATGTCCGATGACACGGATTTAAACGACAGCCTCGCTTTTCTGCGTGAAAGGGAAGTCATTCATTCCCAACGCTTCCGTGAAGCAGTGGAAATTTTAAAAGAAGAACGCGATCGGAAAAAAATATTTTAACGTGCAATGGATGAGAAATGTTTCCTGAACATGGGAGTGCAGACTAAGTCACCTTTGGCTTCGTCCGCACTTTATTTCGTTATAATGATACTTTTAGCCCGGGTTAAGAGCGCTATTCGAGTATGAAGTATGCGAAGGTTCGATGAGTGGGAACGATAAGGTGAACCTGGCAAAACTCATTTGTTTAATGAATGTTATTCAGCAGATCGAAATTTTGTCCGAAACTTTGCTGGGGATACACCAAAACCTTTTTTAAACTGGCGATAAAAATGTGCTTTATCTCGATATCCGACCTGACAACCGATATCTGCTGCACTCAAATTCGTCGTCAGTAAGAGTTCGCGTGCCCGATTGATGCGCTGCTCGTTCAAGTATGCTGAGAATGTTTGTCCCATTTCCTTGTGAAAAAGCTGGCCGAGGTAAGTGGCGTTAATGTTTTGCTTTTGTCCGAGCATTTGCAGTGACAAATCTTCGTGGTAGTGACCTCGAACCGTTCGGACGGTTTCATAGACAACGGGGGAAATTCCGTCAGGCATGTTATAAAACTGTTTATTTTGCTCGCGGATCTTGTCTTCCAAAAATGAAATAATCTCTCGCGTCGTTTGCAGTCTCATTAAAGAAGATAGTGTACTTGGGTAATCGATCTGGCTTCTGACATCTAGGGAGGCATCATTAAGAGCCATACTCGTTTGAAAGAGAAATTCAACAGCTAGGTTGCGAATGTGTAGCGGTGTGGCATTGCCTGAATCATGGACTTTTTGAAAGCTATCGTGCATTAAGCATATAGCTTCTTCCGGCTGCCGATCGAGTAAATGCTTAGAAAAGGCGTGGAAGTCAACATGTATCTCTTGAAAGCTACGATTATCAGCAGCGATATCTTCTTCAAACAACAAACGCGCGTCTTCAAATACTAAATAATAGTCCTGCATTTTCTTCGCTTGCTCGTAGCTGTCAGGTACATTCTCTAACGAAACGATCGAGCCGGTTGTTAAAAACCAGTCTGCATTTGTGCGTTGGCGTAATACGTGGTAAAACTGTTCAATACTAGCACGATACGCTTTTGCGTGTGAAGAAGAGGTCCAATGAAATAACAGAATCCAGTCCCCTTCAAAATCTTGAAAAATAAAGGCATTGTGTGGCTGAATATCTCCCCATGTGATGTCGTTAACTGTGCTCTGCGCTCTGGCAACAGTGATAGTGAAAACACCATCCTGATTGACTGATGGTTGCGTAAGCGCAAGCCGTTCCTTTAATGCGTGAGCGTCAATTTGTCGAGTGACCCAGCGGTGAAGCACTGCATCAAGGAGCATTTGCTCTTCACCCGTATCAGAAGTTACTTCCGGTGTATTTAAGTCTAGCTGCAGCGCACAGTGTTCGATTGTCGAAAGCAGTTCTTCCCGGTGAATCGGCTTTAGCAAATAATTTTCAATCCCTAAAGTCATCCCCTCTTTAATATAGGCAAATTCTTCATAGCCACTTAAAATAATGCATTTCGTCTCTGGCCACTTTTGCTTGACGAGGCGTAACAATTCGAGCCCGTTCATTTTTGGCATCATGATATCCGTAATTAACACGTGGGGCGGCTCTGACATCTCCTGTAAGGTGTGCCAGGCTTCCGCACCATTTTCCGCCTGACCAATGATTTCAAAGTCAAGGGCTTCCCATTCAATGATATGGGACAGGCCTTCTAAAATTAATGGTTCATCATCGACAAAAAAGACTCGGTACATCGGTATCACTCCTTTTGAACGGGCCATTGGATATTGATGCACGTTTTAACGCCTGGCTGACTTTCGACAGATAAGCCGTATTCGCTTCCGTGCATCGCCTGAATGCGTTCTTGTATATTTGCAAGGCCAAGAGACTCGCTCGGACCACCGTGTTTTAACTGCGATCGTAACGCTTTCAATGTATCACGTTCAATGCCTCTGCCATTATCTTCAACGTCGATATTGACATATCTATTGTCAATGATGACTGCGGTAATCGTCAATCGATTATCGCGGCGGGAGGGATCAAAACCGTGCAGGACATAGTTTTCAACGATCGGTTGTAATGACAGCTTAAATGTCATACAAAGGAGCGCTTCAGCACTTGCATCAATCGTATAATCGATCCGTCCTTGATAACGAAACTGAAAAAGGTCCAAGTATGTTTGACAGTTGTCCAATTCCTCGCGCAAAGTGATGTGCATCCTTTGCTTTAACGAACGCTTTAAAAGGTTGGACATTAAATACATCATCTCGCCAGCGTCTTTTGCGCCTTGTGCCACTGCCTTCATACGGATGGCTTCTAACGTATTGTATAAAAAATGCGGGCTGATCTGTGATTGAAGAGCAACAAGCTCGGCTTCTTTCTGTTTGATTTCGGCAATGTATACTTGCTTCACGTACTTTTGCAAGTCATTCAACATTAAATTAAATGAGCTGGCAATCCAATCAAGCTCGTCGTGATCACCTTTTGTTTCAATCCGACTATTTAAATTCCCTCGCTGTACCTCTCTCATCGCCTTAACAATTTGTTCCGTCCGTTTTGAATACCTGCGAATAATGATAAATGTCAGCAAAATCGCGAGAATACTTAAAATAACAGCTACCCCGTACGTACGTATGCGCGTGGGCGCAAGTGCATCGACGATGATGTCCTTAGGAACGACGCCGGCGACGACGATTCCTGATCCTGAAAGCGTCTGTATAGAAGTGATCGAATCGTCGGATAAACCGAGAAGCTGGGTTTCAGAGAGTGAAGGCGCTTTCGATCTGGTCGTGTACGACAAGTCACCGGAAGGAGCATAGATATAAAGCTCATTTTTAAGGCGGCTGTCATATTCTTCGTGTAACGTGGCAAATTCACTTTTTGAAAATAATACAAACATGGAGCCGACCATTTCATTGTTTATCTTCTCGTTAATCGGCAAATGGTACAGTAAATACTGTTGTTCAGGAAGACCAAGCTCGTCCGATGGAATGAAGTCTGTCGGACGATTTGTCAAAAAAGGACCTTTTAGCTGTTCGGAAGGGGCGTGTAAGATCTTTTGCTGGTATTGCTGCTGAATATATAACTGGTTGTTTTTCGTGCTTTGAAAAGCGATGGCGTCAATATCACGATGGCGTTCCAACGATTGGGTAACAAAACGAAGAATATTATTATTTGCAACAGAAGAGTTGTCTGAGGCAAAGGCACGCAACCGTTCCTCAAGGTATTGTGCATAGGGAAGGGTTAAAAATCTCGTGACATCTTGATAAAGAACGGTGTCCATATAAAGCTGTTGTGTGATGGAAGACGTTAACTGCTGCTGTGACGTAATATAGTCACTGACATCAGCCACCATGTTGTCATTTACTTCTGTTAGCCTCTGTTCAGTTTGGTTCGACATCGCACTGTCTAAAACATAGGCTAAGAGAAAGAGCATTGTAATGAGGATGCCCGAGGAAATCATGATGACCTTATTGAAAAGTTTTTGTAGTATTAATGAATTAAACCATTCGTGCAGCTTTTGTCTCATCGAGAAGCCCTCCCATTCGATGTCAATGCCTCTGAGAGTAAAATACGTGTAAAATGGCTACATTGTCAACCTGTCAGTCATGTAAACCCTTTTGATCGTCATGGAAAAGTGCTGCTCGTGTAGGTGTGAGATTATTACGCTTTCAGTTTTTGCAAAGCTCGTAAAGGAGTTATTTTGGGATAAGATTCGGTTGGGATTCAATGGCGCGCTTCGTTGGGAATTTAATCGTCGTTACCCGTTCAGTATTCTCAGATTTGCCTATTTCCATATTAGAATCTGCATTTGTCAGGACGAGGTAAGTTTGCTCACCAGGTATTCGGTTATTGCTCATTTTGTTTACACTCTCCGTCATGCATTCGCTGCATAACGGTTTTTTATTTTGAGCATTTGAAAATAATGTGTAAACAAATGTGACGTCAATCGATATTTTGCAAATGAATCAAGGTAAAGTAAAACCAACATTTCCTTTGTATACAGAAACAAACAAAAAACGGAAAGGGTTGGTTCGATGGAGATGATACAGGCGGTCAACACACTTTGGGTTGTCATTGGAGCGGTGCTCGTCATTTTCATGCAGGCGGGGTTTATTATGCTAGAAGCGGGTTCAACGCGCATGAAGAATGCGGGACATATTGCTGCAAAGACCATTTTTACGCTTGGTATTGGCGCGCTCGTTTTTTGGGCGGTCGGGTACGGGTTGATTTTCGGTACAAGTAACGGCTGGATTGGTTTTTCGGAATTTTTCTATCCTGGTGGTGATTTAGGTGTGGGCGTCGGCGGAGAGGCTTTCTTTCTTTTTCAAATGGCCTTTGCGGGGATTTCACTGACGGTCGCATTTGGCGGCTTTGCTGAGCGCGCCAAATTCTCTGTTTATATCCTATTTGCGGTGCTCTTTTCAATGTTCATCTATCCAGTGGTTGCGCACTGGATCTGGGGAGGTGGCTGGTTATCTGAGCATGGGAAGCAAGATTTTGCCGGTTCCACCGTTGTCCATCTGACAGGGGCGATGGCAGCATTTGCCGCAACGCTCATGTTAAAGCCACGCTTAGGTAAATACAATAAAGATGGATCACCCAATGCACTATTTGGTCACAATCAAGTGTTCACGTCGCTTGGGGTTCTCATTCTTTGGATCGGCTGGTTCGGGTTTAACGCGGGAAGTACTCTAAGTGTAGAGAATGGGTTTTTCGGTTATGTTGCTTTAATGACGAATTTGGCAGCGGGTGTTGGTGCGATCGGTGCGTTAGCAGTGTCGTGGTTGAGTACAGGTAAAGCCGATGTTCCGACCATCTTGAACGGTGCGTTGGCAGGGCTTGTTGCCATTACGGCTTCATGTGCATTTGTGTCTCCGCTTGGGTCGATTGTGATCGGTTTGATCGCTGGCATCCTCGTGTACTACAGCATCAAGATGTTTGAAAAATTTAACATTGACGATCCGATTTTTGCTTTATCTGTACATGGACTGGCAGGCGTCTGGGGAACGTTATCGACAGGGTTGTTTGCGACACCGGAATTGGCAGCAGCGAATGGCGGTCAAGCGGGACTTTTCTACGGTGGTGGTTTTGAACAGCTTGGTGTACAGACACTAGGGGTCGGCGCTTCCGCACTATATGCGTTTGTAGGTTCCATCGTCATTCTGTTTATTCTTAAAATCTTTCTTGGTGGCTTGCGTGTGACGGAGGAAGAGGAGATGATCGGTTTAGATATGGCGGAGCACGGAAGCTACGGTTATCCAGAAGCAATGAAGCTGCGTGAACAGGAAGCATTTATCGCTCCTCCGACAAATGAGCAAGTTCCTTTGGAAAATAAATCTGTCCATGGCTAGGGCAAACATGAAGGGTGACCATCCATGGTGAGGACGTATGAAGAGATTAGACATTTTCGTGATGAGTCTATTGCAGAGAGCGGAGATCAACCTGAGCGGCTCAGTTCACTTCATGATGACGTATTTATCAAGACGGTGGAAGTAGCCCTCCGCCGTCTTTCTCAAAAGAAAGGTCCTCCACCGACTCGCTTTTGCTGGTTTGTGATGGGAAGTGCCGGGCGAAAAGAACACGCTTTGATGACCGATCAAGACCATGGCTTCATTTATACAAATGACAATGCAAAGGAATCTTTTTTGCGGCTTGGAGAGGAAATTAGTGCCGGATTACATTCACTCGGCTATCCATATTGCAATGGCAACGTAATGAGTTCCAACCCCCAATGGTGTTGCTCTGAAAGTCAATGGAGCGAGGCGATCGAGGAATGGATGAACAGAGCATCATGGGAAACGGTGCGTCATTTACTCATTTTTCTAGATGGGCGTTCGTTGTACGGAGATGAAATGTTGTTGCGTCGGCTGAAGCATTTTGTTTATAAACGTGTCCAATGTGAGCCTCGGTTGCTGTGCCGAATGGAGGAAAATGGAAAAATACTTTGAATGTCTTTGAGCAGATTGTATCAGAGGAGTACGGATTGTATAGCGGAAATTTGCACATTAAAGAAACAGCAGTCTTACAGGCGGTGTTTCGTCGGAGAGTGGTTGACACGCTGCATTGAGTTGGTATGTCAGTTATATTTGCTATGATTGATGCCATAAACATTTTGACGAATTGCCACCGTCTAGTGAAGCTGTCTATACCTAAGGCTAAGTTCATCATTATTGTTGATGTTGACTCTTTGATGCATTCACTAATCTTCAAACTTTCTTTTTAAATCTGTTTCTCGTATTCGCATACACCAATGTAAAAATAAGCAGTGACAAAAATAACATAAGACCAATCATAAAGATCACTTGATTTTCCAACAGCTCACTTAAAGCAAATAATAGAATGCTAAAGCTAATGCCATACATGATTTTACCCATAAACTTGCACAACGCTACTTCATCGTATTGAGCCTTTTTATGGTCAGGCATAGTGTTATAACCTGCGAGTATGGAGGCTCCTTTTCCTTTCGATAGCGTTATAGCAAAGATGATGAAAGGTATTGCAATTATAAGAATAGCTACTCCCAAAACAAGCGACCTCCTTCTCTGTTGGTTAAGAAAGCGAGCGCTTTATATTTTTCCGCTCTTAATAAACATACATTTCTTTCATTGGAAATAGAGGTCTCTCTACAATGATTTTACTTCTATCGCTAAAGTATTTAACGATCTCTAAGCAGTGATACTAACTATTATATTGGGCAGGGTATTTTTTTGCCACATGATCGAATGGTTGCCTTCCAACCTTTTAAACGGCTGTGATCGTTTTGGATATGATACAATCCGTGTTACACGTTCTGAACTCTATGACTTAAAACAATCATACACCAATCCTTTGCAGTTTAGAGCATACATTTTACTATAACACAACCATTTTTCAACCATATGGGAAGGGAGGCGTCGTATCGTGCGCTATATTTATCTAGTGCTTGTCATCTTTGTATTATCTTTAAGTTTAAGGCCTGCGATAACGTCGGTCGGTCCGTTGCTTGATGTCATTCAAATCGAATTGGGCATGAGCAGTGTTGTTGCTAGCTTGCTAACGACGCTTCCTGTCGTTTGTATGGGCATATTTTCATTGTTATCCATTCAGCTAAGTCATCGTTTTGGCGTTGAGAAATCACTGCTTGGTGCGATGGCGCTGATTTGTGTCGCCACATTGGCGCGGGCAGTTGTAGAGAGCAGCTGGCTATTTATTGCGACCTCATTTTTCTCGGGTGTCGGGATCGGGATTGCAGGTCCGCTCATTGCAGGCTTTGTCAAAAAGTATTTTCCGCATAAGCTGAGTGTCATGAGTGTGTATTCTGTCTCTATGACCATTGGCGCTGCGGTGGCCGCCAGCTTTTCTATTCCTTTATTTAACTGGATGAATGAGTCTTGGTCTTTATCGTTAAGTTTTTGGGGCTGGCTTGCTTTTGCAGGTGTGCTGCTTTTAATCCCTTTATTAGTGAAAGGGGAGAAAAAGCAGGTGAAGCTCGCTAGACCTTCAATGCGGGTGACAAATCCAAAAGTATATATGCTCATGCTTTTACTGGGAAGTGTCTCCGCGGTCTTTTATACAATCACCGCCTGGCTCGCTCCCTATGTGCAGTCGATTGGCATGAGTTACTCACAATCTGGTTTTGTCCTTATGGTATTTGCCTCGATTCAAATTCCTGTGAGCTTTATTCTGCCGACCGTTGTCGATCGGTGGGGCCATCGCAAAATGTGGCTTTTGATTTGTAGCTTCTCAGAAATCATTGGGCTCATCTTTATTTTTTCAAATGGCTCTCCGTGGGTTGCGACGGTCTTTTTAGGCTTCGGCGCGGGGGGACTTTTCCCGCTTGCATTACTGATCCCTTTAGCGGAGGCGAGAAGTGTGGCGGAGGCGACGTCATGGTCTGCACAAATGCAATTCGGCGGCTTTTTATTAGGCGCAACAGGACCATTGATTTTTGGTTTTATTCTTGATGTGTCGAACGATTATCAATCCGCATTTATCGGTGTCGCCGTTATTATCGCCATCATGCTTTTTGCGATTATCCAAACAGGCGATTTACAGAGGTCTAAAGGTTCAGAAGAGGCTATGTAAGGTTCCGGTCGGTCAGAGCAGATTGAGAAATGTGGAAATCCATTTCCCGGTCAGGTGATGTTCTGTTCTCCGTTTCTAAGCGTGCACCGCTCCGCATTTCTTTGTTGTCCAGCTCTGGCTCGCTG
>NZ_JAALFC010000053.1 GCF_011058155.1 Litoribacterium kuwaitense
TGGCCACAGATCGAATTAAAAAGATGAAAGCGGAACAAATGTCCAAGGCAGCGTGAATTAAAGCACGATATATTTTAAAAAAACATGTAAAACACCAAGGGACTACTCTACACTTTTAAATGGAAGACTTATGAAATTAACTCGTATAGAAAATATTTTTAATGTAGACGAAGAAATTGGACACGAAATCACGCAGATCTACTTAGTGGCATTTGAAGATTGGCATTTATATCAAAAAGATGACAGTGAGTATTCGAAAGAGACGTTGATGCGCGAGTTTAGGGCTCTATTTTAAATCGATGTTTTTCTACATACAAAAACTCGAATAGCTGGGACTTTTTAGTATCCATTATTCGAGTTAAAGTGTCAATTATCTTATTTAATAAGGCTTTTCAAAAGCTCTCAACATTGTCGCTTGCTTTTTTGTTTGCTCAGCTCTTCGTCTATTTCTTTGAGCAAAGCGTCCACTTCTTCCTTTGTTAAGGGCTTTTGCTGCTTATTTTGATTCATTGGTTCAGAAGAAGATTTTGACATTCTACGCACCCCCGCAAGCATCATTTTACATATCTATTCTTCGGGAGGTTGCATTTAGCGACCGTTTTTTTTAAGATTCAGGAGGTTTAGGCTCCTTCTTCTTCTGAATGATTCCGCAGGCTACACGTTTGCCACTGTCTCCTGCTGGCTGACTCATCCCATCATCTTCACGTTCTTGGATAATTAATGCCGTTCCGTTTCGACCAACGAGTGAGTTTTTCTTTCCTTCTTCTAAAGTGACATTTGTAGCCTCAAGATCTACAACAGCACGTCCATCAGCATCTGCCTCTATATTTGGCAAATCACCAGCATGAGCACCTTTTGCATTCATTAACCCATGGTCTTTTTTATCTGGATTAAAATGGTTTCCCGCTGAAGTAAAGTCAGGGGATTCACATGAGCCAAATTCATGAATGTGCAGCCCATGCGGACCTGTTGTTAGCCCTTGAACCTCTAAATGGATTTTTACGCCTTTTGCTGCTTGTGAAAATGTGGCTTTACCAACTTTGTCACCATCAGCATTCATCATCGTTACTTCTTTTGGAGCCAAGGCATTCGTTTGCCCACAACCGGCTAATAAAAAAACGGCCGCGAGCATTGCCTTAAAACGAGGTTTCATGGCTTAGCCTCCCTTTTACTCTTTCGTTCAGCTTTTGCCATTCACTCGTTTTTTACTCATACGACCGTCAAGTTATGATTGTTTTTTATGTTGGGCATCCTCGTCATTTGCTTCTTTTAAATCGTATTTTTTATTAATTCGCTGCTCTTCCTTCTTAGAGTTGCGAATAAACGCCCGAAACACTAAAACAGCACCAATCATGAAAATCAACATTGTAATGACTGGGGGGATATACTCTAGCTTATTGTCAGGAAAATACATATACTCGAACATAAAGTAGACATCCTTCCTTCGTTAATTTGTCCTGTGAAAACACATCGACTTGATGATCTCTTTGCTTGACATACCCCTTAGTCGATCATGCATACTAAAACAAAATCCTTTTCACTGTCATTATATCTTTTTTGTGTACTTTTTAAAATCATGAAAGGTGGAACAATCAATGGAACCACAACAATTTGAAACAGGTACTCTCGTCAAAGGGCGTTATAAAACGGGTGTATACATCGGGGAAATCACCGGTGCCAAGCGAGGAAATTACGTCGTGAAAGTGCTGGCCGTTGTAACTCATCCAACGCAAGGGGACCTCCACCATCCAAATGAAGCAAATGTCGCTTTTTTTCAGGAAAGAAAGGCTCTTGCGTATTGTGAACAGGCGAATATGGCCCCTCACACGTTAACGCTTCATGAAGGTGATATTCCAGAATATCGTGATTCATTAAAGGCTGCACTAACAGAGTTGAAGAATAAGCTTGCTTCTCATCCAAATGAAGCATTTGCGGAACGTTCATTAGAAGCCCTACAGTCTCTCGAGCAAACGTACCGGATTTGACCGGTTAACCCCCGATTGAATTCACAAAATTTTTTAAAATACACATACACATAGAAAATACTGCTAGATAAACAAGCGAGACGTCCACACACTAAAAAAGGCAACCAAAAATTTTTCCTGGTTGCCTTTTTACATATCGTTTACGCTTCTTCACCAAGTTCAACTGTAATCGCCTCGGTGATGCCAGCCATTGCTTCTTCTTCATCACGACCGTCAATTGAAATGGTAACCGATGCACCCTTGGGAACACCAAGAGACATAACCCCCATGATAGACTTTAAATTGACAGACTTATCTTTGTAAGAAAGGTTAATATCTGCTTGAAATTGACCAGCTTTATTTACTAGTTGTGTTGCTGGACGCGCATGCAAACCTGTTTCATTTGTAATGTTAAATGCTTTTTCGATCATTGTCAAAACTCCTTTTCATTTAATTTCAAGCGGTTTTCTTTGCCTTTTTCAGCAGCCGTCTTAAGTTGTATATTTTTTCACATTACTGTAGTGAAAAAGGCATAAGTTTATGGCTCCTCACTGACAAAAATAAAGTGATATCTACACATCCTGCCTCTTCTCATCATAAATTGTTCTGCACATAAAATCAATGTTTTGTACGTTGTTTACAAACAAAGTATTTACTTATCGACAGAGTTGACAAAATTCTTTACAATAACTGTGCAAACTGCCGAAAAAGGGGGATTTCTTGATGACAAAATCCATATCGACAAACGAGTATATTCGTGAATTACACCCATCGGATATCATTGAATATGAAAAAATGGATACTGCTTTAACAGATGATTACTTAAAAAATGCTTTTGTTCCTCTAACGAAAACACCATCCAACCAGCTGTTTGGCTTATGGAGCGACGAGCGGCTAGAAGCGATTGCTGGATATACACAATTTGCAGATTTTGCAATGATAGGTCGTTTAAGAACAGCTGTAAGTGCTCGTGGCAAGGGTTATGGTAAACAGATATTGGCACACGCTTTATCCGCAGCCCTTTCAGTTCCTGAAATCCGCTTGGTTGGCTCGTATACAGCTAAAGACAATGAACCTGCCAAAGCCGTTCTTCGCTCATTAGGCTTGTCGATTCGGGAAACAGTGTATACATGTAAAATCAAACAAATGCTAGTAAATGAAAATGCTACTGACAGTTGGACAAGGGTAAAGTCTCCGAGCAATTATGAGGCTTGGATTGCCTCTAGTCAAAATCCACCGTCCACAGTGACCATTGAGGCGTACTTTCCTTTTCCGGGTGAAAATAGTCAAGCATTTCAAGTGTTTTCTCAGCAGTCTGTTTGTTATATGCACCAGCAAACTGGCGCGCAAGCTTTATTTACTTTCGATGAAAAAGATAACGATTTTCTGCTCTTGAATGTGAGCGATGAAGGGCTCGTACAAGACCAGCAATTGTGGCGGTTAGGTTTATCGTTAGCAAAAAAACATAACCGTATACTTCGTTTTGACGCAACTGATTCAACAGTTCATAAGATACCTTCATACGTGCTTGATTATACAGTGGCAGAACCGTGGTTACTATTTGAAACACGTCTTGGCTAAAACAAAGAGCTATGCCTCCTAATAGAGACGGAGGCATCCTCCTCACTTTAATGTAAACCAAATAAATATAAGGTTGACATATTTATCACTTAACTATTATGATATTGACAGACAAAAAGGAGGTCCTTATGAAAACAACGCATTCAACTACATTCTCACTCACCCTCGTCGCCCTATTTGCCGCGTTAATGGCCATTGGAGCTAATATTACAGCATGGCTGCCATTTATGCGTGTTGGTGAAGTGCCAATTACGCTCCAAACTTTTTTTTCTGTCATGGCTGGTGTACTTCTCGGAAAAAATAGAGGTGCGCTCGCAATGCTCCTTTACTTAATGATCGGTTTATTTGGTCTTCCTGTGTTTGCAGGATTTCTCGGTGGTCCGGGCATTATTGTTCAACCGACATTCGGCTTTATCCTTTCTTTTGTATTAAGCTCTTGGTTAGCTGGTTATTGGGTTGAAAAACATCAAGCCACCCTTTACCATTACATAATTGCTACAGTGGGCGGCTGTCTAATTCAATACATTTTAGGGACTCATTTAATGTACCTTTCACTTTTAACCATCGCTGAGGCACCAGCCGGATTTTCATATGCCGTGACGTGGCTATGGATGCTTCCCCCCTTCCCTAAAGACATCATTCTTTCCGTAGCAGCCGCTTTTATCGCGATACGAGTGCATCAAGCAATACCAGCTTTATTAAATCGGCACTCTGAAGGTGTATAATAAAAAGAAGAGTGTAACCAATGGGGCGGCGCTCCAAACTTGGTTACACTCTTTTTTATGTCTAAGAATTTATCACTTCATGTCTTCCACATCTTTTTTTAGTCTTGTATTTCCGATTGTTTACATACAAGCTGAGCCAATGTCCTTGCCATAACCCCTGTAGCGCCTTTGGGGCCAAGCTCATGGGCGGAAGATGTCGTAGCTGTTCCTGCAATGTCTAAGTGCACCCATGGCTTATCACCGGCAAATTCTCCGACAAACAACCCACCCATGATCGGATGTGCCAGTCGACCTGGCGAGTTATTTAAGTCGGCAATCTCACTATTTCTAACCTGCTTTTTATATATGTCAGTCGAAGGAAGTAACCATACCGGCTCATCGTATTCCTCAGAAACCGCTTCAATTTTCTTATAAAATGACAGATCATTTGTCATTGCACCAGTCGTCACATCTCCTAACGCGACTGTGACACCGCCAGTTAATGTCGCCACATCGATCACTCGGGTTGCTCCGTTCGCAACACTATATGCGACAGCATCAGCTAAAGCCAATCGACCTTCTGCATCGGTATTTCTCACTTCGATCGTTTTCCCGTTCATTGCTGTGATGACATCATCCGGTTTAAAAGCTGAACCGCTAATCATATTATCCGTTGCTGGGATGACGCAGAGAATGTTTTCTTTCGGTTTTAACGAGCCAATAATATGCATCGCTCCTAGCACTGAAGCCGCTCCACCCATGTCTGCCTTCATGCCGATGAGACCGTCTTTAGATTTAATGGAATATCCACCTGTATCGAAAGTGATCCCCTTGCCTACGAGGGCGAGCGTCTCCTTAGAATCGGGATTACCTTCATAACGGAGGACGATTAACTTCGGTGGCTCTATGGATCCTTGGTTGACTGCAAGTAACGCACCCATGCCCCATTTTTCCATATCCTCTTTTTCATAAATATTCGCTTCGATCCCTTTGTCTCGAGCCATATCAGAGGCCATTTCTGCGAGCATCGTCGCCGTAAGCTCGTTTCCCGGAATATGTACGAGTGTTCTCGCAAAACAAGTTCCTTCGCCAAACGCTGTCCCACGCTCAAATGCTTCAATCGCTTTCTGCTCTGACAATGATGTTAGTAATGTCACACTATGAACAGGCTGATGTTCTTTACCAACGGAAGTGTACATCGGCTTTTGGTAAGATGCGAGCACGAGTGCTTCACCAAACGCCTCAACCACGTCCATTTCCGCTAACTGATCATTGCTATATGTATCAACAGCTAAAGCAACAGCATTTCTGTTCTCGCGCGTCCATTGCTTTACGAGACGTCCAAATATTTTTTTTAGTTCGTTTTTATTTACATCTTCTCGGTGCGGAGGCGTAAAATAGTGCGTAACAAATTCAGCTCCGCATGGCTGATGAAGCGGTTGAAGGTCACTAGTCTTCTCCCATCGCTTTAGAAAGTCAGCCGTAAAAAGTCCTTTCCATGGCTGATGATAAAGAGACATTGAGCTCGTATTTTCACCCTTTACAGTGCCTATTCCTAGAACATCAATCTCCCCAGCTGGCGTTCCCGCGCTTTTCACGTGTAAGTTCATCCAATCCTCTCCTTTCCTTCAAGTATAACGAAGGTTTAGAGAGATCGCAAAATCAACGTTTACAAGGCATTTACACGTGAAAATCATCAAGTTATGGTATACTACGTAATGAGAAATTGCACGTTGTGCCTGCCTGAAAGGATGAATACGTTGAATATCATTGATAACTTCCCTCTCTGGGCATCTCTTTTTTCGATATTGTTCGCCCAAGTAGTTAAAGTACCAATCGCTTTTATTGCTACTAAGAAAATTTCTCTAGGCTTGATAACAAGCACAGGCGGCATGCCCAGCTCCCACTCTGCCGCCGTGACAGCACTCGCTACGGGTGTTGCTTTAGTCGAAGGAATGGATTCTGCGATCTTTGCGGTTGCCTGCATTTTCGCAGTTATCACCATGTTCGACGCCACCGGCGTTCGACGCCACGCAGGAGAGCAAGCAACTGTGTTAAACAAATTAGTGACCGATTTTCACCACTTTGTTCAAGAAGCAAAGCAATGGCCTGAGAAAAAAGAACAGGAAAAAATGAAAGAGCTAAAAGAGCTCCTTGGCCACCAGCCTATCGAAGTGTTTTTTGGCGGCTTAACTGGCGTGTTATTAACCCTAGGTCTCTATTTTTTCAGCTAGGCATTCATCCATCTATCACTGATTGATCGTTACGAAGTACTTGTACAGCGTCATGTTCATTTAACGACTGAAACTCTTTTTCCGTTAAAGTTCCATCCCCTTCTTTAATGACGTAGACGTTTACTTCCTTTTTACCCCATTGGTCGTAAACGTGCTCTACGGTGTCATAATAGAGATCTAGTTTATTTCCTTTAATCGCGCTCCCTGTATCTGCAACAACCCCAAATCCGTATCCTGGGATATACAGGATGGTACCAATCGGAAATACAGAAGGGTCCGCTGCAACAGTTGAATAAACATCACGTCGTACTTGGACTCCAGAATACGTTACACCGTACGACGGATGATCCGGCGTTTTACCAGTAGATTCAACACCGGCTGTGTAGCCTGTCGCAAGGACTCTATGTGATGGATAGTCGTCGGCTAAGTCTTGCCATTGCTCAATGGCAACCGGCAGCGCTTCAATGACACTTGACTTTTGTCGAGCGTTCACGTCTACCTCCGGTTGTGTTTTTACATTAAGGCGCTCTTGTCTCTCCCCAGCAAAAGTCCCTACCATTTCTTCTCCTCTGGTTGATGCCCAATGAACAAGTGTTTTTGCCTCGACATTTGAAACTGTTGTATAGGTTGCAAAAAGGGCGGTTAATGTTAAAACCCCGAGGCTCACCCTTCGAATGACGTTTTGTGCTTTCAAGAAAGTCACTCCTTTCCTGCCTATTCCTTTCCAAAAGGATCAGAAAATATTCATAGCAGCTTTAAGAAGAAAGACTTTAATGAAAATTTTTAAAATAAAAATTTATTATCTACAAAAAAACCTTCCAAAAAGCAACGGAAGGTTTTTAAAACATTTGATATCCCATTTTACGTAATAAACGAATAACGATGCCGGCTACAATCGTACCAACAAAGCCTGTGCCTAATATGAGAATATCCGCAGATTGCAGTTGCAGGACATTCGTGTACACAGAAGCAAAGCTATTTGACGGCTGGGTAAAATAGTCTGTTAACGAAACGTTACCGACAATCCACATGACGATGAGCGGATAAATAAAGGCCATTACCCAAGTTTTTCGTAGCAGCATGTTTAATAAAAAGCCGATGCCAAAAAATAAAATTAAAAACAGCAGCATCGATATAATGACGACAGGAATGGACATACGCACTTTCACCTCTTCGTCAAAAGTGTACCGATTGGTTTGTCATCCGTCAATAAATTTGTCCAGATATTTGCCGGAGCCTACCATTAAATCTATCCTCAGTACACATACAAGAAAAACCCTTTGACTATCTGGACCTGTTTTCGATTAGACACGAAGACAGCTCCTTTTGTGTCACAGGGTTTTTTCTTATCAGGTTCCATTAAAACATTTTTAATTTCCCTTTTTTAAGCACCATTGGCACACCGCCAAGTAAGTACAAGTAACGATTATCGATGACTTTTTTCATCATTGACGCTGTTTTACCAAATAGCTTTTTATCACCCATAATTACACCAATGGCTTCGCCTTCGCCTAGAGAAGCTACTGTTCCTTTTAAATCTGGTGTAAAGGTTTCAAGCGCCTCTTCACCACGGATTAAGGATGCAAGATTTCTAGCGACCGTTTGCGCCTGTTGGATCGCAATTTGCGCCGTTGGCGGGTAAGGACGATTAATTTCTTCGTTAATGATAAGCGCACAGTCACCGACGATAAATACGTCATCACGATTTGGGTCGCGCATGTCTTTGCGTACTTTCACACGACCACGCATCGTTTCAAAACCTGATTCTTCAACGATGCCGCTTCCGCGTACACCAGCAGCCCATACAACCGTAGCAGCTTTAATTTCTTCGACTTTCTCATCTTTTTCAACGACGATTCCTTCAGGCGTACATTCTTTAATCATCGTGCCAATTTTAAACTCGACACCCTTGCTTTCAAGAAGATTCATCGCGTATTCGACAAGCTCAGGATCAAATCCAGGCAATGCCGTCGGTGCTGCCTCGACGCAGTAAATTCGTACCTTTTCGCGTGGGATGTCATATTCAGCACATAGCTGAGGGACTCGGTTTGCTAACTCACCAACGAATTCAATTCCTGTAAAGCCAGCGCCACCAACAACAAGCGTCAAGCGCTCATCTTTCTTTTCTGGCTCATTGTTATACGTAGCAAATTGATAATCAATATGCTCGCGAATCATACGCGCAGTATTAATATTGCTGATGGAGAAAGCATGCTCTTTCAAGCCTTTAATGCCAAATGTTTCTGACTCAAAGCCAAGACCTACGACGAGATAGTCATAAGATAACTCACCATTTTCTAAAATAACGCGCTTCTCGTCTGGCTTCACTTCAACGACAGTATCTTGTACAAATTTTGTTTTGCTTTTATTTATACAATCATTAATCGGGATACGTGTTTTATCATGGTGTAACGTCCCTGCTGCATTTTCATGGAGCCATGTTGATTGATAATGATAATTGTGCTTATTCACTAATACGACTTCGGCCTCGTCCATTTTTAACTCTTTTTCGAGGCGAACTGCTGTCATAATACCGCCATAACCAGCACCTAATATGACAATCTTCGGCTTATTCAACCCTATCACATCCACTTTCATCAAATTATTTTTATTGTGAGTTCTTTCACGAACGCACACATACGCTAGCTCTAAAGATGATAAACACTCTAGAAGGACATAATAATATCTACTGCTAATAGTATTCGTTTTTTTGTCAAATTTCAACCCTATTCATACGGAAAGCTCTTTTTTCTATCGCGCACCTTGTCAAACGCTTACAAAAGATGCGTTTATTCGATGAGCCATGTGTCGCTATAGCAGACACAAGACAGCGCATTTGTCCATTGCGGAGAAAAGCAAGCCTTTCGTCTTACTCAGCCATTATATTCGTACCTTTGTCTTCCTTCAATCTTCAGTTTCCTAAGTGCCTATGATGAAAGGGTGCAGAAAAAGCCCATCCAGGACTTTATCTACACCGTGTAAGGATTAACACTTTTCTGGTGTTCCTGCATTTACTGCTGTTTTAAACGATGAACCACAACCACATGTTGCTATGGCGTTTGGGTTATTAATTGTAAAACCGCCACCCATCATCGAAGCTTTGTAATCCACTTCGGTGCCTTCAAGAATCGGTGCGTCGGTTTTATTTAAAATCACTTTATGTCATGGAGTTCTAACTGCACATCATTGTCTTTGGCTTCCTCTTCAAAGCCCATTCCATAAGAGAGACCACTGCACCCGCCACCTTTAACGGAGATTCGTAAAAACAAATGGGGATTCCCTTCAGCTTCTTTCATTTCTTTAACTTGGAAGGCTGCTGCTTCACTAAGTTTAATCATCATAAAACCTCCTTCAATGAAAGTCGTTGTCACTAGTATATCACCGATTTTAAACAGGGTTCAAATCACACGTTTCTTTAAAATAATATATCCCGCGACAGACAACTCTCGCATCACCCGTCATGTGCACATCATGATCGGCACCCCAGCGAATAACAAGATCACCGCCTTCTAAGTGAATCAAAATATCTTCATCTCTCTCGCTCAAGCCATTCAATACAGCGGCGACACCAGCTGCACATGCACCTGTCCCACATGCCCTCGTTCGGCCGGAACCTCTCTCCCAAACAGCAAAATTGTATTCATGACGATTGATTTTTTCGATAAATTCAATATTGACACCGTCAGGAAACTGATCATCTCTTTCTATTTTTGGTCCAAGTGTTTCAATAGGGGCAGATGTGATGTCATCAACAAATATCACTGCGTGAGGATTACCCATTGATAAAACCGTTGCTGTCACGTCTGTTCCGCCAAACTGTAATTCTTGTGCGACAACAGGCGTTTCACCATCAAAAAGAAATGGAATTTCATGGCTGTTAAAAATAGGTGCGCCCATATTGATTTCGATCGCTTTTGCCTGGCCGCCTTCCACCTTTGTAATTGATGCGCGAACAGTTCCCGATAACGTTTCAATTGAAAATTGGTGCTCTCCACCTGTATATCCTTCATCAAAAATATGTTTAGCAACGCACCTTAATCCATTCCCGCAATTTTTAGCCTCGCTGCCATCTTTATTAAAAATACGCATCTTCGCGGTAGCCACTTGTGAAGAGCCAATCCAAATCAACCCATCCGATCCTATCCCAGTATAAATATCTGAGACTTCCTCGGCAGCTTCTGACCAGTTGAGCTCTGGGATGTTTCCTGATAATGCGTCAACATAAATGTAGTTATTACCTAGTGCTTCCATTTTCACAAAGGGTAGCTCCATCGTTTTTTCATTCCTCTCTCGATAAAAAGATGCCATAAAATTAGTAAATACCGAAAATAAACACCTAGCATTCCCACTGACATGAGAACACTAGGCGCTACCTGAAGAACCTTTATTAAAACATAGGGTTTTCTTCAATATGTTGATAAATGCGCTCAACGAGTTCATTTGGCTCGTCTGCTGTGACTACATCTCCATTGACGAGAGCATACAGAGACGTCGCACACACAGTACAATAGCTTAAGCATCCGTATTCAAGCACATCTAGATTAGGGTCATTCTCTAACTTTTCCAATGCTTCCTGTGACCCATTGGCCAGATTTGTGACACAGAATTCAATCATTGGGTTCATATCGCATCACCTCTGTATACGCCCTTCTATGCTATCAATTCAATGGTGTACCGTCAACTTTCACCTACTTAAAGGTCGCGTTTTTGAAAGATGTTGTGAAAAAGGAGTGTCTTCGTTATACTACTATTGGAATTGAAAGGAATAAGAGACGATGCAAATGTCCTTAAAGACTAAACAAAGGGAGATATTCGCATGAAGCAAGTGGTGATTCTGGGAGGCGGCTACGGAGGCCTTCGTGTATTGCAGCGATTGCTGGCCGGTGATTTGCCGAACGATGTCCAGCTGACTTTAATCGATCGGGTACCTTATCATTGTATGAAAACCGAATATTATGCGCTCGCGGCTGGCACGATTTCTGACCAAGATGTTCGTGTGTCGTTCCCTGTTCATGATCAACTTACACTCATCAACGATGAAGTGACAGACATTCATTTGGATGAACAGACCATTTCTCTAAAAAATGAAAAACCTGTCGCTTATGACGAGCTCGTGGTCGCTCTAGGATGCGAAGATAAGTACCATAATGTACCTGGTACTGACGAGCATACGTGTAGCATTCAATCGATTGAACAATGTCGCCTGAGCACTCAACGGTTAAACAACTTACACCATGGCGGATCGGTTGGCATTGTAGGCGCTGGACTAAGTGGAGTTGAACTCGCCAGTGAACTATGTGAAAGCCGTCCTGATTTAAAAATTATGTTGTTTGACAGAGGCGAAAACATTTTATCAAACTTTCCGAAACGACTTAGCAATTATGTACAAAAATGGTTTACAGAGCACGGCGTACAAGTCATCAATGGATCAAATATTACAAAGGTCGAGCATGAAACCCTTTTTAATAATGGTGACCCTGTTCACTGTGATGTCATCGTTTGGACTGCTGGTATTCAAGCCAGTCACCTTGTCCGTAATTTGCCGATTGAAAAGGATCGAAGTGGAAGAGCTGTCATTACAAAGCACCATCACCTTCCAGATCATCCGAACGTGTTTATCTCAGGGGATTGTGCCAGCCTTCCCCACGCACCGAGCGCACAACTTGCCGAATCACAAGGTGATCAAATTGCGCAAGTTTTGCAGGCACGTTGGAAAGACGAGCCTCTGCCTGAGGAATTTCCACCATTTAAACTAAAAGGTGTCCTTGGCTCACTTGGAAAAAAACACGGTTTTGGCCTCGTAGGAGATCGTCCAATTACAGGTAGAGTGCCGAGATTGCTAAAATCGGGTGTGCTTTGGATGACGAAATATCATAACGGCTAAACCTTATTGACTTACAGGCTTATAGCCAAGAGCGATCAACGCTTGCGCCACCGTCTTCAAACGGGGAAGACCGTCAGCGACGACATCGCCGTTAATCAGCACAAGAGGATAAAAATATTCTTCCTCCACAATAGCGTTTATATATGCTTCATACGCAGCATACTCTTCTGTCACATGATCCATGTCGACATATTCACTTGCGAAGGGCTGGTGTGGGAATTTGCGCGTCAAAGCAGCGTTCAGCCATTCGAAGGTTTCTTTAGAGGAGGGTGCGTTAACACAGCTTGGGCACGGTGTATCCTTTCCAATGACGACCATAGTCGCTGTTTGTGGCATCATTATTCATCCTTTCTGTGACATATATTTATGAGGCTTGATTAATTTTAGTGTATCATCTTGGCGTTTTATTGACGAACGTTTTATAATAGAGGTAATGGGAAAGGAGTCGATAACAATGAATGAACAAGTCCAAGAAGTGCTTGATAAACTTCGCCCGTTTCTTTTACGAGATGGTGGTGACGTAGAGCTTGTCGATATCGAAGACGGCATCGTTAAATTACGACTAATGGGTGCCTGTGGTACATGCCCCAGCTCAACAATTACTTTAAAAGCCGGCATTGAACGTGCCTTGCTCGCTGAAGTACCAGGCGTTCGCGAAGTAGAACAGGTTTTTTAAATACAGCTCCACAAATGTAGGCAAAGTAGCATCGCTTTGTCTACAATTTTTGCTATTGAATAATACATTTTGGTTATAGACGCCCTATAAATATCATCATATTTACATCATTATTCAAGTCATGCTTTGCATGAAAATGCCCCGATGATAAACATCGAGGCATTTTTTTATTTATTTTATACTTTGCTGATAACGCGGTGTCTCCGCCCCTGTGTAAACTTGTACACCATAAGAAGAAGGACGTATAATTGCACACTCTGCTTCAGGAAATTGCTGAGTCGCTTTTTCACATAATGCGTGAGCCTGGTTGGAGTCAGTCATAATAAACACCGTCGGGCCTGCCCCACTTAAAAAAGTACCGTACGCTCCATAATCTTTGGCCCATGACCTCGCCTGATTTAACTCAGGTACAAGATGAGCACGCGCTTGCTCATGAAAATGATCCTTTTCCATCATCTTGCCTGCCAATACCCAATTTTTCGTACATAAAGCGGCGACTAATGTATTCGCAATCGCACTTGCTTTAACTGCTTCATACCGATCGTAGGAAGGAACAAGAGACTTTCGCGAAGCTGCTGTCTGCAATTCATAAGCTGGGATGATGGCAACAAAGGCGACTTCATGCAGATCGATCTGAACGAGCTCTGTCGCATCCTCACGATGGGAACCAACAATTAATCCTCCATACAGCGATGCGGCGACATTATCGATATGCCCTTCCCGCAAGCTGGCAACCCTCAACTTCTCCTCAATCGTCAGCTGAAGATTGCCGATATTGTTTGCCAGCTCTATGGCAGCAACAATCGCTGATGCTGAACTGCCTAAACCTCTTGCTAAAGGAATGTCGCTATAAACGCTCACGTGATGTGGGTACTGATCTAAATGAACACCATAAGCATGTGCCACCGCATGAGCAATTTCAAAAATGAAATTATCTTTTCCTGAAGGAAGGTCTTGCAATTCATGCGTTTGACCAAAAAATCGCCATTCATCTGCCGGGACGAGATCCAATTCTAAAAACCGATCGACAGCTAATCCGATCGAGTCAAAGCCTGGTCCTAAATTCGACGTGCTTCCCGGAACCCTGATTCGCATTCGTGAGCTCATTAAACTGACACCAAGCTTTTAATATGGTCAGCAACTGCTTTTTCATCGTTTGGTAGCTTTGTCACTTCGACACCTGCATTGTCAATCGCCACCCCTGGATCTTTTAATCCGTTTCCAGTTAAAATCGCGACGACTTTTGCACCTGGCTTAATTTTTCCTTGCTCTACATGCTTCATCACACCAGCTATCGACGCGTTGGAAGCCGGCTCGGCAAATACCCCTTCCTTCCGCGTCATCGTTTGATAAGCGAGTAGAATTTCTTCGTCAGTAACCGCGCTAATGTAACCATCTGATTCATTTAGCGCTGCGACCGCCTTATCACGACTCGCTGGATTTCCAATTCGAATCGCTGTTGCAACTGTCTCTGGCTGCTCAATCACTTTGTTATAAACAATCGATGCTGCTCCTTCGGCTTGGAAGCCGTGAAGGACGGGAAGCTGAGTAGAATGCGCGTTGTGGTATTCTTTAAACCCTTTCCAATAGGCCGTAATGTTCCCAGCATTCCCTACGGGTATTGCTAATACATCAGGCGCTTCACCGAGCTGACGACAAATTTCAAAGGCACCTGTTTTTTGTCCTTCAATTCGATATGGATTGACGGAATTGACAAGGGTAAAGGCTTCTGTCTCAGAAATTTTACGCACCATTTTTAGCGCCTCATCAAAATTCCCTTCGATAGAGATCACTTCAGCACCATACATGACTGCTTGAGCGAGCTTCCCCATCGCAATTTTCCCTTCAGGTATAACAACAACACAGCGAAGTCCTGCGCGTGCAGCATACGCCGCTGCGGCAGCGGACGTATTGCCGGTCGATGCACAAATGACTGCTTGGCTGCCCTCTTCCTTCGCTTTCGCAACGGCCATAACCATGCCGCGATCTTTAAATGATCCAGTTGGGTTTGCCCCTTCATATTTAGCATAAAGAGAAATACCAAGCTCCTTAGAAAGCTTTTCTAAAGGAACAAGTGGGGTATTTCCTTCTTGAAGTGAAAGCTTCGGTGTACGCTCGTTGACCGGTAGTAACTCTTTAAACTCCTCAATCAAGCCATTCCAATTCATGTCTTACTCCCCTTCCACTCGATAACTGCTATTAATTTGATAGACGACATCCAAATCATTTAATGCGTTAACAACAGTATCATACGCTGATTTTTGGGCTGAATGTGTAATTAAGACAATTTCCGCAATGCCTTCCTCACCTTCAAGTGGGAGCTGCATAATGCGCTCAAAGCCGACATTGTTTTGTGTAAACAGATACGTAATTTTAGAAAACACACCTATTTCATCACGCACTTTTAAACGGAAGAAATATTTTGATTTTATTTGTTCAGCACTTTTTAGCTTTTTCTCATATTGAGCAGCGACAACTGCTTTTCCACTAACGCCTAGGCGCATGTTTCTAACGACCTCAATGACGTCGGAAACGACAGATGTGGCTGTTGGTAGCTTACCAGCGCCTGGGCCATAAAACATCGTTTCACCGACCGCTTCTCCATATACGTAAACAGCGTTGAATTCATCATTGACAGCCGCTAATGGATGAGATGATGGCAATAAAGTCGGCTGTACAGAAACTTCTATTTCGTCTCCCTCGCGCTCTGCAATTCCGATCAACTTCATGACATAGCCCATTTTTGTACAATAGATGAGATCGTCTCCTGATACTTGCGAAATCCCCGTCATATCGACATCATCCAGCTGTACATTCATAGAGAAACCGAGCGTTGCCAAAATCGCCATTTTGCGCGCTGCATCAATGCCTTCAACGTCAGAAGTCGGGTCAGCCTCAGCATATCCGAGCTTTTGTGCTTCAAACAATACATCTTCAAATGTCCGCCCATCTTGCACCATTTTCGTCAAAATGTAGTTCGTCGTTCCGTTCACAATCCCCATCATTTTTGTTATGCGGTCTGAAGCCAAACCATCAGCAAGGCTGCGAAGAATTGGAATTCCTCCGGCAACACTCGCCTCATAAAATAAATCGCAGTTATTTTCCTGAGCAATGTCGTGTAACTCTGTACCATACACTGCAATTAAATCTTTGTTTGCAGTAATAACACTTTTTTTATTTTCAAGGGCTTTAACTAAGCGTTCCCTCGTCTCCTCGACGCCACCCATGACTTCCACAATCACATCAATTGTAGGGTCAAGAATCACATCATCAGGATCTTCTGTAAGGACAACATCATCATAGGCTAAATCTCTTTCTTTACTTGCATCTCTCACGAGGACTTTCTCTACCTTTATTGGACAACCTACTTTATGGATTAACTGTTCTTGATGTCGATATATAATTTCCGCAACACCCGTTCCAACCGTACCAAAGCCGAGTAATCCGACTGAGACGTAGTCTTTCACTATTACCACCCCGATGTCTTTATTAAATAAACAATTGTATTTTCCAGACGCACAACTTTATAAAAGACATTATAATCCTCTCCGTCTTCATTTGACAAGAGGTGATTGCAACGTTTTTTGATGTTACGCCCTTTTTAACCAGCGCAAATGACTACGCACATCATCTGTAAATTGGCCACCTAGAGCCAGAAGCTCATACATATTCCTTTGATATTGCGGAAATGAACGTTCCATTCGTTTAAGTGAGGGCCAGCGGGACAGCCGACGCTCCATATTTTGCGCTTCAATCGCTTCTATATATTGGAGAGGAAAAAGAAGCCTGGCTGTGAGCAGCCTCCACCCAGTCGCTGAGAGCGGACGATTATAGAGATATTCTTTTAGCCATTGATTTGCTTGCTCAGGCTTTGAAGATAACCATGGTCGAATATGTTCAGCAAGATCACGTACGGGGTGATCAAATAACCAATTGACTGGCAGAAAAAAATATGGAGAAGAGACATCATAGCTTCGCCTCGACAACACAGCTACGTCCTGCTGCTGTGATGTCGTGTCCATCCATGCATCGTTCGCTAAG
>NZ_JAALFC010000054.1 GCF_011058155.1 Litoribacterium kuwaitense
TGGCCACAGATCGAATTAAAAAGATGAAAGCGGAACAAATGTCCAAGGCAGCGTGAATTAAAGCACGATATATTTTAAAAAACATGTAAAACACCAAGGGACTACTCTACACTTTTTTAAAAAGGGACTTATGAAATTAACTCTGATAACTGGGTATATATCAAAAAGGGGAAGGTTATGTATTACCGTTTGCACAAAGCAACTAAAATGAATATACAAATTTATCTGAAAAATGTCAAGCCATTGACATTAAAAATCGTTTACTTTGCTCGATACCCTTTAATGGATCTCTTATGTCTGGTCAAATGGTTTGTCAAGAAACATTTCATTTAAAGAATGAAGTTCTCAAACACCCCCAAGGTATGATAAATCTGGGTGCCAAGAAGGCTTTGCCTCTTCAATTGCTGTTGTTCACAATTTTCAATAGATGGTTTGTACAATCGCAGGGCATCGGTCATGCGCCATGGTTCTACACATCGATACTGCATTTAATAAACACTTATACCAAACGATGAGGAGGACTTTTGATATGGAGGCTTTCTTTCAACTCTTCGCTATCGCGTACACAGATATCATTTTTCAGCTCATTTTCATCGCCCTCATTATTTTGTTCTTTGTTTCGTTGACGTTATTTGTCGGAGATTAATGATTAATGCCTCGATAAAAAGGCAGCAAGCTGCTAACGCTGAAAAGAAATTAGATCGTATTATTGAATTGCTTGAAAAAGATAAACGTTCGTAGTTCGTGTGACATGAAGTGTTTGTGTTTTGGCACTTCACGCTTATCGATGTGCCATGAACGAATGTGGTTTGCCTTGACTTTCCCCGTCACTTTCCTCAACGCTCTTTTCCTTCCTGTCCCGCTCACCGCCATTTTTGTCCCTTCTACCGCCATTCTACTGCCTCATTCATCTATCTCTTCTATACTGACATTATTCAAATACAGTAATCGTTTATTAAGTGATCAGGAACTTATGAAGTTACCTTTAGAAGACCTGTCTTGGAGAGAATTTGAGCGGCTTTGCTATCTCTATTTTAAAGCGAGAGGCTATAAACCACAGGAGACTGCAGATGGGGCTGATGGCGGGGTGGATCTGGTGATTTACAACCGACACCATCAAGCAAAGGAAGCAATTCAAATCAAGCACTATCTTCGCTCAGGCAATCAAATTACCGTGAAAGACATCAGAGAGTTAAACTCTGCGAAGAGAAATCACGGCTGTATGCTGGCGCGGTTTATTACAACTTCAAGTTACACGAAGGATGCGCTCATCGAAGCTGACCAGTACCGTATCACTTGTCATGATATCCATTGGATCAAAAATCGGATTGAGAAGTGGCGTGCCTCGGCATTAGATAAGAAATTGGGGTAGCGTAAAATGGAAGAGCTACTAAGCTGACGCAATAAGTTTAGACAAACGATTTCAAATCAGACTTAAAATAGCGGTGAGGTTCTAACCTTTATTTAAAAGAGTGTAGAAAAAGCCTAGAAGGTCTTTGTCTACACTATGAATTCTGACTATAGCTGACTGCTCTTTAAGAATCGCCGGGATGTTCACCTGTTATTCTTTCACAGAACCAATCAAGGTGCCTTTCACAAAGTATTTCTGTAAAAATGGGTAAATGATTAACAATGGAAGGGCTGATACGATCATGACAGCATACTTCACTAGGTCAGCGGTTTTCACTTGTTCAACGAGTGATTCGGTCACTGCGCCTTCCATTGTCCCATCGCCATCGATTTCATTAATAATTAAAATTTCTCGTAATATCAGCTGAAGCGGATATTTACTCTCGTCAGAAAGATAAATGAGAGCACCAAAGTATTGATTCCACATGCTTACACCGTGAAATAAAGCCATAACTGCAATGAGGGGAGCTGAAAGCGGAAGAGCAATTCGGAAAAAAATAAACAGATCCGACGCACCATCGATCTTCCCCGCTTCAACTAACTGGTCCGGAACACTTTGTTGAAAGAATGCCCGCGCAACGAGTATAGACCATGCCCCGACACCTCCCGGAATTACGATGGACCAAATGGTATCAAGCATACCTAATGATTTAATGACAAGGTAGGTAGGAATAAGCCCCCCATTAAACAACATCGTAAATAAAATAAACCATAGTAAGAGCTTCTTGCCTTTTAAATCTTTACGAGAAAGTGCAAAAGCAGCGGGTAATAAGAGCATTAAGTGAATAGCCGTTCCAACTAATGTATAAATAACCGTATTATAATACCCTCTCCAGATCGCTTCGTTCTGAAATACTTTTTTGAATCCCTCAAAAGTAATATCGACAGGCCACAGCCACATTCTCCCTGTATTCACAGCATTCGGATCGCTGATTGAAGCGCTCATCACAAAAATTACCGGGTATGTGATGACGATGACGATCATTATTACAAAAAATACGTTTAATCGATCGAACGCCTTTTCTGAAAGGCTGCGCTTGTTCATCATGGTTTCCCTCCTCAAAAAATATTAGTAAAAGCTTATCCAGTAGAATGTTTTCGCATTAAATTTCGTGAGAAAGCTCTGTCGGTCGCAAGACATCTGTGCATCGATCATTCAGTTTTGCGCGCAGCATTCTGTTATCACGATCGGTCCAGTCTTTAGGTTTATATCTCTTTTGGAAGCCATATACTTTGATTCTTCTTTTCCTTTACACAATAAGAGATAAGAGTGATCATTGGCGCAGTCAGTCACTCCGCTCCCTTCTCTAACGCTTCGCTTGTAAGCAAAGACACCTACGCTTAGCACTTTTTTAAAAGAAGATGAATGTTGACTGTGTAATATTGGACCTGAGAAATCATCTCTGTTTTCTTTTAGAAGCTGATTTACAGCGCTTCGTCTACCACAAGCTGTGATCACTCACTTTTCGAGCCAAGTAATTGACGAATACGAGTAGAATGATATTTATCACAGAATCAAAGAGCCCGACCGCTGCTGCAAAGCTGTATTGTCCTTCCAGTAATCCTGTTTCATAGACAAAGGTCTGGATAATATCTGATGTCTCCGCATTTAAGGAGTTCTGCATCAGCAATACCTTTTCAAAGCCGACAGACATAAATTTCCCAATATTCAAAATAAACAAAATGACAACCGTAGGCAGTATTGATGGAATATTGATGTGCCAAATTCGTTGAAAGGTTGTCGCTCCATCGACTTTAGCCGCCTCGTGAAGCTCGGGGTTCACACCAGCAAGCGCTGCTAAATAGATAATCGTCCCCCAGCCTAACGATTGCCACTCGCCAGACCATACGTAGACATGACGAAACCAATCTGGACTTGTAAGAAATGGTATCGATTCTCCGCCCAAACCTTTAATAGCTAGATTAACAATCCCTGTAATTGGGTCTAAAAAAGCAACCACCATTCCTACGACAACGACGACTGAAATAAAATGTGGCGCGTATGTAAGCGTCTGTGCCCATTTTTTAAAGGCACTGTTTTTCAATTCGTTAAGCATTAACGCAAAAATGATCGGCAGTGGAAATAAGAGTAATTGATATAAATTAATTAAAATTGTATTTTTTAACAGCCTCCAAAAGTAATAGGAGTCAAAAAATCGTTCGAAATGGGCAAAACCGATCCAAGGACTGCCCATAATCCCCATGTTGGCGTAAAAATCTTTAAAGGCAATTTGAATGCCATACATCGGTACATAATGAAAGATCATAAAAAAGAGCAGCGCCGGCGATAATAGTAAATACAGTTGCCAATTTTTCTTCATACTTTTCCACGTTGTTTTTAAACGTGGACTCTTTACCGTCTGATTTACCGTTTGTGCCATCCAACATTCCCCTTTTTCCAAAAAATATGGACGGAGAAGAAGTCGTATTTCTCCGTCCTTATATTTCTCACGATGACAATCAAAAAGTGGGCAAATTAGGCATCTTTTAAGCGCTTATAAGCTGCTTCTTGAATATCCATATACTCTTCTAAGCCCATTTCTTCTAAAGTCTGTACGTAGTTGTCCCATTCTGAAAATGGGATGTCCCCAACAATAAACTTATCTCTCATTTCAGGAATAAACTTGTGTATATCGCTTCCTTTACTGTCGAGCACTCTGTTTTCTTCTTCTGTAAAAATAAACTCTGGCCAAATCTCTTCTATGATATGGGGCTCTAACTTTTTGACAGCTTCCTGAGACATCTCCGTGTTTTCTGAACCGTTGAAATAGGACTCTTTAACGAGAGCAGGGTAAAAGCCGCCTGGGAACGTCAAATATTCAGCGATCGCCTGTTCAAAAGTTAATCCGTCAGGGTTATCTTTAATTTCATCCACATAGTCCAACGAGCCATCCTCTTTTTCTTCAAAGGTTTTTCCTTCAATACCCATGAAGAATAACTTAGCACCTTCTTCTCCGTAAAAGTGATCTACCCAACGAACCGTGGCTTCTGGATGCTCATTTGCACTTGTTATGACAAAAGCACCTGGCCGCATTACAGGTGACGTAATGCGAGCATAAGACTTATCACCGAATGGTCCCTCTAAAGCATGGGCACCGGTATACTTTTCACCAATCTCTCCAAAAAGCATATCTGGGCTATGGTATACAGTACTGCCATACAACCCGTTAGAGCCATTAGCTAAAAATTGATTGTTTTCAATGGTAAATATATTTTCTTCAATCAAGCCTTCTTGATACAGCTGACTGATAAATTGCAGCATTTCCTTATATTCATCGGATGTAGGAATGAAACGCAATTCGTTGCTACTTGGATCAACATCAACATAAGCATGTCTTGCCCCTCTGTTTTGCAGCCCATATGCTCCATTTAACCAAGCAACGATTCGATCTATCGACGTGCCTCCAAAAGGAATTTCATCTGCTTTGTTATTGCCGTTGAGATCCGTTTCCTTCACTGCTTTTAAGTACTGGTAGAACTCATCGACGGTTTCTGGCATTTCCATATCCAATGCTTTTAACCAATCTTCTCTAATCCACGGCCTTGCCCCGATAAGGACTGAAGTAAATTCTGGTTCAAATAAATACGGAAACGCATAGATATTTCCATCTGGCATCGTAATCGATTTTTTGATTTCGGGATACTCTGTAAATATTTTCTTCAAGTTTGGCGCATAATTGTCAATCAGGTCATTTAAAGGAACAAATGTGCCTTGTTTTCCGTATTTTTGTAAATCACCAAACGATATGCTCGTAGAATGAAATGCATCCGGTAGTGACCCACTCGCTAAAGCAAGGTTCCGTTTTTCCGCCATTCCTTGCGCAGGTACCATCTCCCATTCGATATCGATGTTCGTCATTTTTTCGTACTCATTGTAAAGTAGTACATCATTCCAATCGTCAGCTGTATTCGGTGATTTATTGGCAAAGAAATTTAGTGTAATTGGTTCTTCCACTATGGGCATGCCTGTTTTACTAACATTTTCTGCTGACTTCTTTGCTTCTGCCTCTTGATTTGCTTCATTACTGTTACAAGCGACTAGCATCATTGCAGATATGATGGCAATGATCAATAGCTTCCCTTTCATCATTTACTCCCCCTTTATGGTTTCTAAGTGAACATTCTCCCTTGGTTCCCCTACCTGTTCCAGAAAACGAGCCAATTGGTTTTGGCATTTGTTGGCTGATCTAAAAATTTTTCAAAAACGATATCGATCTTTATTAAGCTAGCTATAGCTATTCGCATTTAATAGGTATAAACAACGCTAAGGATTGCCAAGTGAATCGCTTACCTGTTCCCTCCGATCATATAGATAAGGATCTCTTTTTTGATTTGGTTAAAATGGCGATCACCCTTTCACATTTAAATAGCAAGCTCATTTCATTTTTATCACACGACATGAAAATGACATATATGTGGATTTATACGATATGTCGTTTTTAACTACCAATTGGCGTTTTTTAATGCAAATACTAACTGTAAAAGGCGCCAGGACCACCTTTCACTTACACCTTAAATTCATAATTTCTACATAATGATGTGCACATTTCAATCTGATAGATTTCCAGACTTCATGAAAAAAACATTTGGCTTGGATTGATATATATGTTAAATCGATGTATAATTCAGTGGACACGCATAAAGTTCTGAATATTGAATAATTTATAAGTCATTTGTAAAGCCGATCTAAATTCTTTGTTAAAAATGATTGTTCTAAATGGATCGTTGAACAATATACGCTATAGTGGGAGCAGCAAGGTAAGATTCAGAGCTGTGCGCATGGAGAGGGGGGGCATAAAATGCGACTAAAGAATGGTGAAAAGACACGTTTGTTTTACAAATATTTCTTTTCTTATGCAATGATCTTTTTCATTCCATTTATCACCATTAGCTTTTTTGTTTATAACGAAGCGACTAAAATTATCAAAAAAGAAATTGTTGCCTCCAACATGAGCAAACTGGAACAAGTAAAAGATATTTCAGATACTAGAATTAAGGATATGAAAAGCATCGCTACGAGTATTGCGATTGATCGTAATATGTCTGCTTTTATGCTTAGGCGACCTTATGAAAGCAAACTAGCCATTCAGCAATTAATTTCATACGATACGAACAATTCTAGTATTAACGGTTTATTTTATATATGGATAACCTTCCATATATTTATACGTCGAGCGGTACAGCGACCTTTGATACATATGCACAAAGATCATTTGGCTTAAACAAAAAAGAAGCGAACGATTTAAAATATGCTGTTCAGGAAAGCAACGCACCCGTCTTTGTAAAGCACCCACTTTCATCAGCTGACGAACAGATCGTTTCTTACATTTATCCAATAGCAAAAGGAAGCAAGTCTTCGACCGGAAGAAAAGTCGTTTTTTTAATGAAGGAAAAATCCTATCAACATCTAGTGCAGCATGTTTTGGGGGATTTCAGCGGCGCTAATTATATTTTCGATCCCAGTGGTCAATTGATTACGGCGTCTAAAAATCGCTTGCCAGTTACTGCGGCGGAAATAAAACAATTGGCTGATGAGGGTCAAGAAGAAGTCATTCATCAAAAAATCGCAGGTGAAAATTACTCCATTACCCATATACGTTCAGATATAACAGGCTGGACCTTTATTTCCGCTATGCCGACAAAACAATTTTTCGGGAAATTGAATGCTTTACAACAAACCATTCTGTACATTTTAGTTGCAATCGCATTGATAGGAATCACCATGATAACAATCGTGAGCAGTCGACAATATAAGCCTTTACAAAATCTAGTAAATCTCTTAAAAACAAGACAAGTGATTGATGCCAATCATTTAGCTCGACATCCTAAAGATGAACTTACCAGCCTCCGTGAATCGATTTTGTACATGTCAGACCGGAGTGAGAAGCTGCATCTAAAAGTAGAACATCAAGCGCCTTATGTAAGAGACCAACTATTGTTACAGCTATTAAGAGGTCATGGGGAAAATAGAACCGATTTAATCGAGATGTTGTCTGATATTGGTGTCGTATTTAATAAAAGGTATGTATTTGTCATACTTATTACCAAACAAGAAGACGACGCTTCTCTATCCTTAGAACAAAAACCTTTATATACGACATTAAAAAAATTCACATTCGAAAATTGTATTGGATATGGCTTAGACCTTCCAGACGATAACGGTTTCAGTCTGATTGTGAATATAGAAAATGAAGCGGATCAACGCCATTTTGTGAGTGGTATCGTTGAACAATTAGAGGATATGATCGACGAAAACGATGGCGGTTTTTCCATCGGCGTTGGGCAGGTTTATACAGAATTAGGCAAAGTGAACCGCTCTTTTGTCGAGGCAACGGCTGCAACGGAATATGCGCTGATCACCAATCAAGGAAGCTGTATTTACTTTGAACAAATTGTCCAGCAAACCAATACCAACACTTGGTTTCCCCTGAACTTGCAAGTCAAGCTTTCGCAAAGTTTAAAACAAGGGGATTATATCGTTGCAAGCGAGACAATCAATGAGATTTTACATTACACCGTCTCTATTAGAGCTTCGATTTATATGACGAAAGCAATGACATACGATTTAATCAATACGATGTTAAAAGTCATTGCTGAAAAAAATCTCCTATACGATGTGACTGATATTAAAGAGCTTTTTAAATCCCAGTCACTTGACGAATTGTCCGAGGCACTTGATCATGTCGCCATCTTCATATGTAAAGAAGTGAATCAAAAAAAGCGCAAACAGTTAAATCAGCTAAACCACCAGTTAATGGATTACTTGCAAAAAGAATTTGCTAATCCAGAATTAAGCTTAGAAAAACTAGCGGACTATTTAAATTTATCTGTTCCGTATGCCAGTCGCTTCATTAAAGAGCAAACAGGGTATACATTCACGCAAATTATTTGGGATCTGAGAATGAAAGAATGCAAGCGACTTTTAGTACACACCTCTGCTCCAATTAAAGACATCGTCAAGCAAATAGGCTATGTTGATGTGGCTAATTTCAGTAGAAAATTCAAAAAGGAAGTCGGCATGACCCCTAGTCAATTTCGAAAAAAACAAATGGATGCTGCTCTATAATTTTCTCACTTGCAGGGTTGCGTGGTTTTCCTGCTCCTTTTAGCAGTTCGCCTTATACCATACCTATCTCCATGACATACCATGTTAATTTACTCCTTTAGAATTAGCTATGATGAAGTGACTTGCTACACTAAACAAATAAACAACGACACTGAGTTCATTCAGTTCGTTGTTTATTCTTTTCTTTCCTATCTTTCAAACAAAGCGGAAATGCCTTGTCCTCCGCCTATGCACATGGTCACGATACCGCTCTTCAGATTTGCCCGCTCCATTTCGTACATGAGTTTCACAGTTAAAATCGTGCCTGTTGCGCCTACAGGATGACCAAGGCTGATCGCGCCACCGTTCACGTTGACTTTGTCTTCATCGATGCCTAGGTCGCGCCTGACTGCATAAGCTTGGGATGCGAATGCTTCGTTAATCTCAAAGATGTCTACGTCTTTCAAGTTGACATTTAGTTTTTGCGCCAGCAGTTCAGTAGACATTTTTGGCGCATAACCCATAACATCAGGGCTATTTCCGGCGACTGCGTAGCCCTTCATTATTAACTTTGGCTTGATTCCTAATTCTTCGGCTTTTTCTTTAGACATTAGTACTATTGCCGCGGCGCCGTCGTTGATGCCTGAGGCGTTCGCGGCGGTGACTGTGCCCTCCTCCTTAAACGCTGGTTTCATTTTTGCTAGTTTTTCGATCGTTAATCCTTCACGGGGGTGCTCATCGGTGTCAATAACGTGAATGTTCCCTTTTTTATCTTTGACTTCGATGGGGACAATTTGTTGTTTAAAGCGGCCTTCTTTTATGGCCTGTATCGCTTTTCTTTGGCTCTCTAGAGAAAATTCATCTTGTTCAGATCGGGAAACGTTATATTTTTCGGCAACGTTTTCGGCGGTTACGCCGTTATGATATGGACCTTCAGGCCAGGTGAGCATTGTCAATAAACCGTCCTCTTTCACCCCATGCCCCATTTTATAACCGAAGCGAGCGCCTTTATCATAATACGGCAATTGGGACATGTTCTCTGTTCCACAAGCGACAACAACATCCGCATTCCCTGTTTGAATTTCTAGCATGCCGTCCACGAGTGATTGTAAGCCTGATCCACATTGTCTGTTCACCGAATAAGCAGTCGTTTCTTCAGGCAATCCTGCTTTTAGTGAAACGACTCTGCCAATAAACCCGTTTTCAGCAATTTGTCCAACATTTCCTACAATTAATTCGTCGACAAGTTCTGGGGATACGTCTGATCTTTGCAGCGCTGCTTTGACAGCATAAGCGGCTAGGTCAGTGGGGTGTACATCTTTTAAGCCTCCGCCGAACGCGCCGATTGGTGTTCTAGCACCTGCGACAAGAACGACTTCTTTTAAATGATCCAATGCTTAAACCTCATTTCTTTTTTTAGTTAAATACTAAAGAACCATGCCACCGCCAACGTTAATGACTTCTCCTGTTACATACGATGCTTCATCTGACGCCAAGAATGCGACGACGTTGCCAACATCCGAAGGGCTTCCCGCTCGTCCCATTGGAATTTTGGCAACCATTTGATCCCATACTTTGTCTGGAACGCCTCTAGTCATATCTGTGTCAATAAACCCAGGGCAAATCGCATTACAAGTAATGCCTTTTGTCGCGTTTTCTCTCGCGGCTGTTTTTGTTAGTCCGACCACCCCAGCTTTTGAGGCAGCATAATTCGCCTGTCCGAAGTTGCCTAGCCAGCTCGCTGATGAAATAGAAATGACTCTGCCGTATTGCTTCTCGCGCATGATCTTAATTGCTTCCTGTGTACAATGAAATGTCCCTGTCAGGTTAACGTCGATGACTTGCCGCCATTGCTCGATCGACATTTTATGGAGAGTAACATCTCGATTAATTCCGGCATTGTTGACTAAAATATCGATGGTTCCAAACTCTTGAATGAGCCCTGTAAATAATTGACTCACTTCATCATGGTCAGCTATATTTGCTGGGAAGGCGCTTGCTTGGTAGTCTTGTTCTGTAAACTCGGCAACAACTTTCTGGCACTCTTCTTCATTAAGGTCGACAATGATCACGTGCGCCCCTTCTTGGCATAGCTTTTCGGCAATGCCTCTTCCTAAGCCTCTGGCGGCACCTGTCACTACTGCGATTTTCTTGGATAGTCGTCCCATCTGTAATCCTCCTAAGCCCTACTTTGGTTAGAACTAAATTTTCTCACCTATGTCAGCCTCAGCCAACACTTGCGTAATTCCAGTGCCCATTAAACCAGCACCAATCACTGCAGTTTTATTGATTTGCTTCATCATCCTCAGCCTTTGCTTATAAAATCATGTCCTTAAGCCCAAATTTCCCTTCAGAGAAAAGTCTTGTATCCATTAATTTTACGTCTTCACTGATGAGGGGGCGAAACGCCATCTGGTCTAAAATATCTTCTTCCAAATCGACCCCAGGGGCAATTTCTATCAGCATGACACCTTCTTTCACTAGCTTGAAAACCGCTCTTTCTGTAACAAAATAGACTTCCTGTCCTTTTTCTCTTGCCAATTTGCCGTTAAACGAAATCTGTGAGACTGTCGAAACCATTTTCTTTATTGTGCCATGTTGTTCTATATGGACTTGATTGTTTTCAAAGCTGACTTTAGTGCCGCCCGTGCTAAATGTGGCACAAAACACAACTTTTTTAGCGTTTTGCGTAATGTCAATGAAGCCACCAGCGCCTGTACATAAATGGCCCATTTTCGTCGCATTGACGTTCCCTTCACGATCAAGTTCACCTGCGCCCATAAACGTAACATCGACACCAGCACCGTTATAATAATCCATTTGTTGATCGTGGGAGATCATTGCATACACATTCTGGCCAATGCCAAAATCGACCCCACCCGCCTGAACACCGCCATAGATTCCTGATTCAACTGTGATCATACATTGATCGGAAACGTTTTCTTCATTTGCGATATTGCCTATGACATCATTGGGAATGCCTGTACCTAAATTAATGACGTCGCCTTTTTGTATTTCCAACATTGCTCTGCGGCCTATAAATTTCCGAATGTTTAAATCTAGTGGTTGAACTGAACTAGATGGTGCTCTTAGGTCACCAGAATAAGAGGGATCATAATACCATGACGATGTTTGCCTATGATCATGAATAGGGTCTTCACAAATGACAATTGCATCTACAAACACGCCCGGTACGACAACGCTTTTCGGGTGAAGGCTTCCTGCTTTCGCAGTGCGCTTTACTTGCACGATCACCTTACCACCAAACCGCTTCGTCGCTAGTACGGCTGGCAACACTTCTAGTTTCATCGCTTCTTCTTCCATTGAAATATTGCCCATCTCATCTGCGGTTGTTCCACGAATGATACAAACATCTAAAGGAATTTTTTTATAGAACATATATTCTTCATTGTCGTATTCCATGATTTCAGAGATGTCCTCTAGTTCCCTTGTCCGCTCATTCATTTTTCCACCTTCCACTCTTGGGTCAATGAAGGTACCTAAACCAACTTTACTCATTTTCCCAGGAAGACCGCACGCCATCGACCGATAGAGCTGAGCAATTTGCCCTTGTGGCAGGCAATAAGCGTCTACTTTATTATTAGTAATCATGTCCATCCATTTTGGTTGCAGCCCCCAGTGGGACCCGATCAGTTTGGTTACTAAGCCTTCATGAGCAAAGTGCTGAATGCCGTTTTGTCGATCGCTTTGGCCTGCCGAGTGAACTAAGGTTAAATCTCTAGGGTGACCATCTTCCAAAAAGCTACGCTCAATTTTCTTTAAGATAGTTTCTGCAGCACTAGCAAGTGTCATTCCTACTGTTGTAATTGTATCGCCGTCGTTAATAAGTCTAGGAATTTCATCAACCGTTATAAATGGATTGCTCACTCTGTTCCCCCTCCCTGCTCAACTATGATTCTGAGCTTCTTTTTATCTATTTTTCCATTAGGTGTTTTACATATGTCCTTGACGATGTAGTAGTCTTCTGGAATTTTATAACTAGCCAATTGATATTTTAGTGCTCTTTTTATTTGTGTTCCATTCATTTGATAACCTTTTTTTAAGGAAAGCATTGCAATGGGAATCTCACCATAAACATCATGTGAAATCCCGATGACAGCTACTTCACGAATGCCCTCGATTTGATAGATCGCGTTTTCAACTTCATAGCTGAAAATTTTTTCGCCACCCCTGTTGATCATGTCTTTCATTCGGTCTTTAATAAACAAATACCCTGCTTGACTGATGTAGCCAATATCTCCTGTTTTTAACCAATGATCTTTTGTAAAGAGGTTTGTTTTTTGCTGGTAATATTCACGAATGACATTTGGGCCTTTCACGTAAATTTCTCCAATTTGATCAAAACCGTTATCATTTCCTTCATGGTCGACGATTTTGACATCCATTCCTGGAATAGGATGTCCAGATGAACCAATCCATTGACTCTCAGAAGCATCCTGAGGGAAGATCGTTGCTGGCGACGTAGTTTCTGTTAAACCATATATCGTTCTAAAGGACATTTTTGGTAACCATCGTTTTAATTCTTTGATCTTATGAATAGGCATATTGCCACTTCCACATGCCAGAGTTTTCAAATAAGGCAGTTGAGAATATTTATATTTATTATTTAGCATGAGTGTAAAGATGGTAGGTGAAGCATGATAAAAAGTAATGTTATACTTTTTAAGTTCTTCTAACAGCCGATCTACTTTAAAAATTCTTTGCAGATAAACTTTACCTTTCGTTAGTAAAAATAAAGAGAGCGTAGCGATTAAGCCGGTGACATTATACATCGGTATCGCTAAAATCGTGGAATCGTGCTCGTCGATCTCAAGCGTGTGTCTGTACGCATGGATCGCGTGTTGAATATTGATATTTCGGATGACAGCACCTTTACTCTCTGATGTCGTCCCCGAAGTAAACATAATGATCGCGGGATCTTCTAACGACACATTGCTTTGTGGTAGTATTCGCTGCTTTTCAACATCCAAATGTGCCAAGCCGTAGCCGCAGTCCCCGTGCGGATGACTCACAATGATCGGAATCTTCTTTTGATCATTTTCCAACCAAGAAGCAAATTGTCTATCAGCAATGACCAGATCACAGTCACTTTTTTCAATAAGTGACCTTATTTCCGGCTCTTTGTATTTCACTGGATAGGGGATCATAATTGCCCCAAGCTTTTGCGCAGCAAGAAAGGAAATGACAAATTCTACTGAATTAAACAGTAGTACGCCGATATGCTTTCCTTTTGTCACGTTATGACGGCCATATAAGTGTGCTGCTAAACGATCCGTCAAATAGAGCAATTCCTTATAGGTATAAGAAGTGCCACAGTCATCTACTACACCGACTTTGTCAGGAGAATGAGCTACATGATCATGAAGAACGTTGTACATGTTACTTTTCATCCCCTTAAAAGTCGTACACGTTCCATTGCCTAATGACAATGCTGTCGTTTTTTCTTGCACCAGTGAGCTCCAAAAGTCATTACCTGAAATCAAGCTGACACCTCCTATACCCATTCATTTGTGTTGTTTAGCTGATTTTAGTTTGCTGGCTTTTTACAGATGAATCCGTTAGCGTTTCATGCAATGAATGTAAGATTTGCAAGTAGAAGTCTTTGTCTTTTATTAAAACTTTTCCATGTGTTGTAATGGATGCAACAATCATCCTCTTCGTTTCTTGAGAATAGAACATACATTGTAATACAGTGAGCCGTTCGTCTTTACCGAACATCCGATAGAGGCTATGGTTCGAGATGCACTCATTTTCTAAGATAAAAGCGTCGTTTCCATTTAGATGTATCTTTGTTTTATCGACTAGGCGATACCGTTCTTTATTACGACTTTTCTTTTCATTCTTTTTAAATTCTTTTTCTAATTCTAATACGTAATCGTCAACTGCTATATCGTCCTTCATCATTGCCCACCGAATTGCTAAAGACGCTGCTGCTGTCTTTCCTTTTGTCATGTGATCGATTTTTACAAAACCTTCATTAAACGTGAACGTTTTATTTGGATTCACAATGATTTGCCAATCTCTCGGATGGTTAATTCCAATCCCATAAACGTTGAATGGTACATTATTATTCATCCTTTAAAATCCTTTCGTTCATTAAGTGAAGACAATGCATGATCGACAGAATTGTTTACTGCCGTCCCTGAATAAATGATAGAATCGATTCTCGTAATGTACCGGTCAATGACATGAGCAGGTGCTTTCGTTACATAACTCACAGCTACATAGGAAACCGTATTGGCGAGCAACGCCCACACTAATGCTGAAAAACCTAATGGCGCTGGAATAAAGAAAGTAAAGACTGTCGTCACGATTAAACCTAAGATTGTCCCCGTATATGCAGCCTCTTTTGTTCCTCTTTTCCAGAACAGTCCAAACACTGTTGCTGGCAAGATTTGCGCAAAGAAAGGTGAAGATAAACTATACGCATAATCGACAATATAGGCAGGTCTGCTTGCGACAATGATTAAAATGAGCACCATTAAAATAACGAGTAAAATTCTTCCGAAAGTAACGACTCTTTGTGGGTCCACGCTTTTCCCTTTTAACTCAAAAGCGTGATGAACGAAAATATCTCGTGATCCCATCGCGCTGGCGGATAACAGAAGTGAGTCTGCCGTCGATACGCCAAAAGCAAATAAACATAAAAGTGACAAGAAGGAAATAATAGGTGGTGCGTAATCTGTAGATAATATCGAGACGATACTGTCTGTATTTGTAACACCCGACCCTAAAATGGCTGGAGCCAGTATCGTTCCAATGATGACGATGAAAAAATAGACAAACAGATAAGAAATCGGTAATGCCCATGACATCATTTTGAATGTCTCTTTATTTGCCGTCACATACATTCTCATGAAAATATGCGGCCAAACCACCGTAGCAACGGCAGCTGTTAATACAGTGGATAATGAACCTTGCCAATTAAATGTTCCATTTGGCCCAGGGTGAGATAATAATGGGGCAAGCTCTGGATCATCCATAATGATATTAACTGCTTCCGCCAAACCACCATTAGGAAAATACGTTAAGGTTAAGTAAGTGACTAACACAATAAGCGTGCCGATTCCTAAAACAAAGTGAAAAGCATCCATCCAAGCAACAGACTTCATCCCGCCGCCAATAATATGTAAAGAAACGACAATCGTCGCGAGCGCCACCGCAGGAAGATAACTCATGAATCCATGAGTCGTAACGGAAACCGCATCACCAATGGCAATAAGCTGCATAGCTACATATGGAAGAATAAATAGTATCAATACAATTGCTACCAACAATCCGTACCCTTCTGAATCGTATCTTGATCGAAGGTAATCAACAGGTGTCAGGAACCCGTATTCCTTTCCTAAGATCCAGATCCGATAACCAATGACAACAAAAAGTAGTCCTGCCACCATCCCTCCAGTATTTGCGAAAAAGCCGATGCCGTCTCGGTATAGTGCAGCAGGAGCACCATAAAATGCTAATGCTGAGAATACAGAAATTGCTGTCGTCGCTAATAATACAAATGGATTCACGCCTCGATCGGCAGTAAAGAATGATTCTGAAGACTTACTCGTTTCTTTAAAGGATCGAAATCCGTGATATACGAGTACGCCCGAATACAACAATATTCCAACAACAATCAGTTGATCGACACCCATGCCTTCACCCCCCACAATCTGTTTATTTTATTGTTGATACTTCACATTCGTTTGCGCTTTGAAAAAATGATGATAATATAGCCACCAGACAAATGCGGCGATTAACGGTGTGGAGAACATTAAAAACATCTGTAAAGGCATCCAACCAAAGATCAATGGATTAGGCATATATGGGATTAAAATCCAATTGAAGAAAAAATAAACACTATTAAATATAATGAACAGAACTTTATTTGTTCGACTCATATGCTGGTTTCCTCCTTCACTCCATACTTAACCTCTCTTAACAAATAAGACCGAATTGCTTTTTCGCCTGCATTCTCTGTTAAAAGCGCCACGCTTCCCATTGCAGTGTCTATGTCCATTGGTTCATTAATGATGTCAATGACTAAATCAATACCATTGTGGTAAACCTCATGAATGCGCTCACCTTCACACCCTACAATGGCAATGACAGGGATATGATGTTTCTTTGCTATTTTTGAAACACCGATTGGAGCTTTCCCTTGAACGGATTGAGAATCCATCCTCCCCTCACCAGTGATGACTAAATCCGTATTTAGCAAATATTTTTCAATATCAATGATTTCGATGATCTTATCGATTCCAGATTGGATGTCTGCGCCGCAAAATGCTTTAAGCCCTGCCCCTAATCCCCCAGCAGCCCCAGCTCCAGGGACATCCATAATCTGTATACCTAAATTTTTT
>NZ_JAALFC010000055.1 GCF_011058155.1 Litoribacterium kuwaitense
TTTTTGAATCCACCTTCTATATAGAAGGGATTCGTCCTTTGCACAGTTGTTTGTTTTACATGTCGATGTCTCGACATGGCACGTTTGTACGCTTGGCTTTTGTTCAGTTTTCAAAGGGCAATGACGTCACCGTTTTTGTGGCGACTTTTAATACTATACATCATGTCTGAAAATCAGTCAACCCATTTTTTAAAAGAATTTTTTCTGATCACGTCAGCCAAATAACAATATCATTCATTTGTTTATTTGACAACAACTAATTTTGGTTAATTGGATTGCCTTTGGTCTTTTGCCTGCACGTATTCAAGACATTCAGACCGCGAAGAAACTCGAGCGAGCAGATTTAATAATACGTCGTAACGTTTTTCCATTCGCATTTTGCAATCCCTACTAATTCTGTGATCTCCTATATCTAATAAGATTTCTTCAAGTTCTCTTTTAATCATATAAACGAGCTCTTTTTGCTCTTGTTCGTTGACCATAAACCCAAGCATTCATATCACCTCTTATTTACAACTCTTTCTAAGTTAACTGACATACAGATTGTCTTTACGACATACGTTTATATCAACATAGGCTTGACCACTTTGAGGATGAGTAAAGGGAGTGTAGACGATGTTTAGGGTTGTACATGCGCGTATACTTAAGCGCATATCTTTCGCTTTTATTCTTGCTTTCTTTTGTGCTTGGTTCATTTTTCTACAAACATCTTCATTTGACGCTTTGCCTGCTTCCGGAGTTGAACAACGAGCCATTTATCATGGACCTCAAGATAAAAATCGCGTAGCACTCACTTTTAACATTAGCTGGGGAGACGAGCGTGCAGCGCCGATTTTATCTTTTTTAAAAGAGAATAACGTTCCGGCGACTTTTTTCCTAACAGGAGAATGGGCTGAGAAGCACCCTGAGCTCGTGGAACAAATTGCTGAGGATGGTCATGATATTGGAAATCTCGGTTACAATTATGAAAGCTATGTCGGCATGAAGCCGGATAAGATCCAAAGCAATCTTATAAAAGCAGCAAATGTATTTGATAAATTGAGCGTGAAGACAACGTCTTTTGCCCGTCCGCCCAATGGTCACCTAAATCCAGATGTGATCCAAGCGCTCGATAAAAATGGTTACCAAACGATCCACTGGAGCATCAACACGGAGGATTGGAAAAATCCCGGCAAGGAAAAGATTTTAGAAAACCTTGCTGATGCGAAGTCAGGAGATATTTTGCTCTTGCACGCTTCAGATTCTGCCCAGCAAACACTTGTGGCGCTTCCTGACCTGTTAAAAAAGCTCCAGGACAAAGATCTTGTGCCGGTGACCCTCTCTGCACTGATAGAAGATATGTCATTAAATACAGAAGAAGTTCAATAAAGCGGCAGGCTTTGCCGCTTTATATTTATGCCTATTAAGCTGCTGACTTCTTTTCTGTTCCTGTGCCTACGAGACGATGTAAGATGAGTACTTGCCAAGCGTTACATAAAAATAGCGGAATGATCATGAGCAACACCCAATCCCATTCATTTTCACGTAAGACAGGAAACCATTCGATCATCGTGACAACAACCATAAAAAATAACGCGGACGGGAATGCTTCTTTTGTGTTGGTGTCATAAGCTTTTAATGCTGCGATCGGAAGGCTAAACAACAGTAATAGCACCGCCGGCCATACATACGGAGCCACTGGTCCACCGTCTCCGAACGCCTGATAGCGAAAAAAGAAGAGATCGAATAAGGCAAAGGCGATCAAGACGATTTGTATAGCGTTCCAGAGTGATATTGTCTTAAAAATACCAAGTCCAAATCTGTGAATAAATAAATAGGCGAAGAAGCCCATTTGACTAATCAGACTGAAGATGGCCCCTATACCTAAAAACCAAAGCGCCACCACAAGGATTTCCCCAATTTCACCTTGTGTAAACAAGCTTTTATAATCAGACCATCGAATGATAAACCCAGCAATGATTGTTGCAACAATTCCTATGGCAAGCGTTGTTGTAAATAAATATACCCACTTTCGACTATTCACCAGCAATACTCCTTTTTTGCTTCATTACGTAACATTCCTTTTCTTAATTAAAACATACACGATTTTTGATAAAACGGTTTCCTAAAAATTTTATCAAGCTGTATCAGAAAATACCAGTGATTCTTCACGAGACATTTTGAATAATTCATGGCTTCTGCTTGTATATTAAAGATATGGACAGGAGGAAAGGAGATTTGACAGACCAATGAAGAAAATGGCATGGCTCCTCTTGTTGATCGTACTCACCGCATGCGGCTCAGGCGCACAAGCGCAGCAGCAAGGCGAATACGACACCACTAAAAAGATGGTTGTCGATATTTTAAAGACGGATGAAGGAAAGAAAGCTCTTCAAAACGTCCTTGAGGATAATCAGCTCAAACAAGCAATGCTGATGGATCAGGAGTTTGTCGAAGAGGCAATGCGTACAACCCTTCTTTCTGAAGAAGCAAAAAAGTTTTGGCAGGAAACGCTAAAGGACAGCCAAACTGCGGAAGCAATGGCGAAAAGCATGGAGAAGCAAAACGAAAAACTTCTCAAACAGTTAATGAAGGATCCAGCGTACCAAAAGCTCATGCTCGAATTATTAAAAAATCCACAGGTTGAAGAGCAGATGAGTGAAGTTATGAAAAGCCAAGCCTTGCGAGAGCATATGCAATCGGTCATCACTGATACATTAGAAAGTCCTCTATTCCAGTCCAAGCTCCAAGAAGCCGTTCAAAAAGCTGGTGGCGGTGGCCAAGGTCAGCAAGGACAACAGGGTCAAGGAGGAAGTGGTGATAGCGGTGGTGAAGAGTCTTCGCAATCCGAGACTGGCGGCGGCGGTGGCTAATAAGCTGGTCTATAAACAAAAGCCGGGCTACGTCACTGGTAATCGTAGCACCGGCTTTGTTTTATTTTATGTTGTTTTATCAATTATTTTTTGAGCAATGTCATTGTAATGAGTATAGAGACCGTCTCCTTCTTGATAGATCGACGGAGAAAAATCTTCCCGCTCCCAGTCAGGCTGTTCAAGCGGCAGTTGACCTAGCAGCTCTGTTTGCAGCTCTTCCGCAAGCTTTTTTCCGCCTCCTCGACCAAAAATGTGCTCTTTCTCACCTGTAACCTTGCTTTCAAAATAAGACATGTTTTCAATGACACCTAAAATGTCATGCTCCGTTTGCAAAGCCATTGCACCGGCTCTAGCTGCAACAAATGCTGCTGTCGGGTGCGGTGTTGTCACGATAATCTCTTTGCTAGCGGGCAGCAGTTGATGAACGTCAAGCGCCATATCTCCCGTCCCAGGCGGCAAATCCAACAATAGATAATCAAGCTCGCCCCATTCCACTTCTTTAAAAAAGCTGTTTAGCATTTTACCGAGCATCGGTCCACGCCATACGACCGGAGTGTTGTCTTCTACAAAGAAAGCCGTCGAAATGACTTTAACGCCAAAGCGTTCAACTGGGTAAATTCGATTATCCTTCGTCATTGGCCGTTCGGTGACACCCATCATATCAGGGACACTAAAGCCATAAATGTCGGCGTCGATGACACCTACTTTTTTGCCTAAGCGAGCCAGGCTCACTGCTAAATTAACTGTGACAGTTGATTTCCCAACGCCCCCTTTACCACTAGCAATCGCAATAAAGGTTGTTTTTGTGTCTTCGCGCAAGAGCTCCGGCGTTTTTCTAACCGTACCACCTGCCGCTTCCACTTCTTCAGGTGTCATCTCAGTAAAACGAAGACCGACCGTTTCGGCACCGGCAGCTTTTAACTTTTCGACAACTTTTTGCTGTAAATCCATTTGCTCTTTAGAGTTTATTTTTTGCAAAGCGATTTTCAAGCTCGCATGACGCTTTTCTTCATCCCACTTAACCTCGCGTACCCCACCTGTCGCTTTCAGTGATTTATGTAAGAAAGGATCGGTCAAGGAATACACGATCTCTTTCATTTTTGCCTCATTTAGCATAAGTCTATCCCTTCTCTCTCATAAGACTGTTAATGTTTAGTATAACACACCATTCCTTACCCAGTCTTATGATGGGATTGAAGTCACAGATTCCTTATCCGCTTCGTCAAAATACCGTAATATGCCTCGATATATGGCCGCAGCCATCTTGTCTTGATAATCGTCGCTAGCGAGCAAACGCGCTTCTTCTGTGTTTGATAAAAAACCGGCTTCAAAAAGAGCGCTCGGCATCTCCGCGTGCTTTTGCAGAAAAATTGTATTGATTCCTAATGCTACACGTTCAGTATTTCCTAATTGGTCACGTACTTCTGATTGAATAGACTCTGCTAATCGTTCGTTATCGTCACGGGGAAAATAAAATGTCTGCGCACCACGCCATCTAGATGAAGGAATCGCATTGAGGTGAATCGATAAAAATAAGTCCGCCTCGGAGCGATTAATGAGTGACAGTCGCTTTTTTAAATCCGCCGTCTTGCGCTTAGATAACCCTTTTATATCACCAGCAAGGTCTGTGTCCTTTTCTCGTGTCAAATACACAAGTGCCCCGCCTTCTTGCAAATAGTCGCGTAGCTTTTTCGTTAATGATAGTGTCACGTCTTTCTCTAAAATGGTGCCATCGCGATTTACCGCTCCTCCATCCGCCCCGCCATGACCCGCATCGAGCATGATCACTTTTCCTGATAAAGGTAAGCTAGCAACTGTTGGCGTCCCCTGCCCATTAAAGACAAAAAGCGCAATACTAAAAACGAGCACGCAAGAAAAAATTCCCACTGTCCATTTTACCTTCATTCTGTCCGTCCCTCCCCCATTATTTTATATGGGACAAGGAGGGTGGTTATGACTACTTCCAGAGCTTTAAACGTTGGCGTTTTTTTCCGCATTGAAAACCTTTGTGCCACCACTGATCGATAAAGTGTTCACATCCATACCCCAATTCAGACCCATCTGCAGGCGCGGACCAGTACGACATAAAGTCGAATAATTCGGCGACGAGCAGATGTTCTTTCTTCCGCCAAATGGCTTGGATGGTTTCCTCCGACCGCCCAGCTAATAGTCGACTTTGTTTCGCTCCATATAGAAAGGTCTCAAGGCCGATATCCGCGCAAAATGGAAAAATCGTATGCTCAAAAAGATGCTTCGACGTGAAGAATGGTTTAAAGATTCGCTCAGCCCATTCCTCCAATTCTTCAAAAGACAAGTATTGAACGAACTGCTTTTCGGTCGCCCACTCCTTTTCTTGACGCCATGCTTCAAAAGGGATTACATCCGACATATGTACAGAACTCCTTATCAAGTTTTGGCTTAGGTTCTGCAATTGAGGAAAAATCATACGATGAAGATGGCTGTCTGTGTATATGAGGCGAAGCAGGGGTTCATTTTTACTTTTCCCGAGCAATCATGATCGAGATTTTGTTGGAGCTTCTCGTGATATGTACCCTTATCATGCACTAGATTTTTATATCATTTATAATCAGGAGAGAAACCATAGGCGCTTTGCTGCGATGAGGATTTTACGCTCGCAGATGGCAAAAACAGTTACATACGTCCCCGTCGATACCCATAGAGGGGAAGACCGAAGACGACCTTACAAAGCACTTGACGAAAAAATGGGTTAGCGCAAAAAAATGACGATCTCATGGCAATTGCTAAAAGTCAGAGCATTCCAAGGGAAGCCAATGGTATGATAGAAAAAAATAAATGGTGGAGGGAACGATATGAAGATAAAATGGCTGGGTATTGTGATGCTCGCAGCTCTTTTTTAACCGCTTGCGGCGGAGAAAATGCAGATGAGGCTACACCTACTAGTGAGACTAATATTAAAGAATTGGTCAACGATTATAGTGCCGGGCAAAAAAATGCCGCAAATGCTTCGATCACGTCTGAGCATTTGATTGTCACTGAGGATAACGAAGACCAAACTGTATATACTTTGCCTGAAGACGAGTTTTTTGTTTCAATTGCACCATACGTCAACCAAACACATCCGTGTACAGACCATAGCCTGACAGGGTGTCAGGGCGAAATGGTGGAAGAATCATTTGCTGTCTATATTGAAGATCAAGATGGCAATGTCGTCGTCGACGAACAAATGAAAACGTTAGCGAACGGATTTATCGATCTATGGCTCCCTAGAGATCAAACATATCAAGTTGTCATCACGCATGACGGTAAAGAAGTCGCGTCTGAGCTGTCTACATTTGCAGGCGATGGCACGTGCATTACGACAATGCAATTAACATAAGGTAGACAAAAAAGCAGTGGGCACAAGTGTAGCCAAAGTCTTTTCGGGCTTTGGCTACGCTCTTTCTTTTAGAAAGCTTAGCACCTCTTTCATATTTTCGAACGCGTTTGCCAGCCTAAATTCAAAGATTATCATAGAAGCTTTCGTTCATTAGTAGGACGCGCAGGTCAAGCAACGACGGGTCAAAAAGCGCTTTCTATACAGGCTGCATACGCGCGATCGTATGCTTTTTGGTGCTCTATCTCTTTAGCACCCCCTCTTACCGACCAGGAGAAAGCCTGCGCTATTGAGCATCCGCTTTTAAAAGAATATCCTCGATTTCGGTAAACCCTTTGTTCCGAGCATGCTGCAATGGGGTGACCCCTTCGTTATCGGGAATGTTTACATCTGCACCATAGTCAATGAGCAATTGAACGGTCTCTTGCTGCTTTTTGCCGCCATCACCTAAGATCACCGCTTCCATTAATGCCGTCCAGCCGAGGTCGTTCACGTGATTGATATCTATGTCGGTTGTCGTGAGCAGCACTTGAATGACGTCTACATACCCGTGCTCGGCAGCCGGAATAAGCGCCGTTCCACCATAGCGATTAGTCAATGCCGGATCAGCGCCAGCCTCAATGGTCAGCTTTAAAATATCAAGATGCCCTTCGGCGCCAGCATATAAGAATGGGTTATCTTGAATGTCGTCTTGTAAATTCACGTCGGCTCCCGCAGCAATTAACACTTTTGCCGTCTCGATGTCGTTCGCGCGAGTAGCGATCATTAACGCTGTACGCCCGTCTGTATCTTGCTTGTCTACGTCGGCTCCTGCCTCAACATAGCGCTTTACTTCCTCCGTATCTTGCTGTTTGGCTGCTTGCAATAAAGAATCGTACATTGCTTCTCCCCCCTCATTTTGCGTTAATTCAACATCACCTTGAGAACACCCTTGACCAATGAGCAACACAAGAACACACAAAAAACAAGCTTCATTCTCATCAACTTCACCCTTTCGCAATCTGCAAGGATGCCACTAAAATATTTCGCAAAATTGAATCATCTAAGCTGAGGAAATTCCTATATTAATTCTACCAGAGCGTCGAAGGAAATTAAAAAAAGCCGTTCGCTCTAACTAACGACCGTGAAAAAAGCCCCCAGCCTCCATCTGACTGAGAGCGTTGCTTTGTACATGGTTAGACACCTCCGTCCAACCTCCGGTTACTGCCGACTTTGCTTTAAGTATTCTCCTACACTTCATCGTTTTGCGTGTTCTGTCATTGTTGCTGACAGTAAAAGTTGAAGTTTAATGTGACCGTTTCTTCTTATAAATCGATGATGCTCAGCGTATCCTCGATTTCCCTGTGCAGATCGTCACTGCCCCATTCTTTCCTGTTTCCAAGACACGAACAAATATGAATGATACCATCTTTTTCTTCGCTTTCACGATGATGAACATGTCCCATAATGTTGTACTTTACAGGGTAGTTTTGAAAGAAAGGAATGTAATGAGATGTACCGATAAAAGCATTAAAATAGTCAAATACCGGATGAGGCATTTGCACAGAGAATTTTTGATAGGTGACCATGTGTGTCATGAGAATCACCTTCTTATCTTTCACTTGTTCCAAGTCATTCTGCACTTTGTCGGCAAACAGCTTGGACAGCTCTCGATCGCTCATCTGCCAATCAGTGTACAGCTTATCCTTCCACGTTCGACCGTTGTACGTGCGCTCTTGTAAATGCTCCGTACTAAATCTCGAATCCGCGTATGTATAATCATACCAGCCACTATGACCGACAATAACCCATTCATCGTTAATATGGTATGGCTTCTCTAAGAGGCTTTCTTCTTGCGCTTTAAAATCATTGTAAATCTCCCATGTTGCTTTATGCTCATTTTCTTGATCCCAATAATCATGATTGCCTGGTATAAAGAGGATATCGATCCCGCTGATTTCCTTCAAGCTTTTAACAAATGCATGTGACAGTTTATGATGATTGGAAACATCGCCTGCAATTAACAACAGCTCCACCTTTTGTTCAGACAGCTCTCGTGCAAGGATGGTTTTAAAATCTTCGCTGCTCCATGTTTCATCACTGTTCGTATCAATATGCAAATCTGAAATAACACCCAACCTCATGTGAACCGCTCCTTTTTACACTTCAATCTTGAACCGAAGGCACCATTGGAATCGCATCAAACAGCTTTTTCGTGTACTCTTCGTAGTCCACTTCGTGAAAGTCTTCGGTTTTAAATTGTTCTATAAGCTCGCCTAAATAAACGACGGCAATCCGATCGCAAAAATACTGCACGACGTTTAAATCATGTGAAATAAAAATATATGTGAGCTGGTGCTTTTGTTTAAGGTCGTTTAATAGGTTTAAAATGGACGCTTGAATGGACACATCCAATGAGGAGACGCCTTCATCAATAATGACAACTTCTGGGTCAAGGATTAATGCACTTGCAATCGCGACGCGCTGCCTTTGACCTCCACTTAATTCATGAGGCATCTTTTTCAAATAGGATTGATCCAAGCCTACTTCTTCTAACGTTTTGATGACTTTCTGTTTTCGTGACGCTTTCGTTCCGATTTTATGAATGATTAGTGGCTCAAGCAGGGCCCACTCAATCGAATGCCTAGGGTTTAACGAGCTATAGGGATCTTGGAAGACAATTTGCAGCTTACAGCATAGTTGTTTTTTCTCTGCTTTTGAAAACCGGGCGGTGTTTTTCCCGTTAAAAAGAATTTCACCTTGATCTGGCTGCTTCAGACCCATCATTAAATGTGCTACGGTTGACTTTCCCGAGCCACTTTCACCAACAATGCCAAATGATTCTCCTTGGGCGACCTGAAAGCTTACACCTTTTAACGCATGAACATAAGTGTGTTTTTGCCACAACTTTTTCCGCGCAATTCGATAATGTTTACTCAAATTTTTTGCTTCCAAAATAGGTTGCAACTGACTCCCTCCCTTCACTGTTCCTGTAATGCTTCCGGAAAGATATCTCTGATGTATTTTCTGTTTTGTTCTGTCACTTTAATATACGGCCATTCCCCTTTTTTCCGCTCTGTTAAGGCAGGAACCCGTAACGGGATGTTATACAGCTTTTCCCCTCGTTTTTGATAAGTGGGAATTGCCTGTAGCAACCCTTTTGTGTACGGGTGTTTTGGGCTTTTAATGAGCTCATCCATCGGGCCTTGTTCAATAATTTTTCCTGCATATACGACAAGGACGTAATCACAAATTTGCGTCACCACGCCCCAGTCATGGGAAATAAACAGCATGGCACCATTTCGTTTTCGAATCATTTCTTTTAGAAGCTTTAAGATTTGATCTTGAATGGTGACATCAAGCGCCGTTGTTGGTTCGTCAGCGATAATTAATTTTGGATCATTGACTAAAGCAATGGCGATCACTATACGCTGTCTCATCCCACCGGATAATTCATGCGGATATGAATGATAGAGACTTTCCGGCCTTGGAAGACCGACCTCACGCATCATCTGAATCGTCTTTTCTCGGCGCACTTTTTTTGGATCATTTGTATGCTTCTTTAACACTTCTTCGATTTGCGTACCGACCTTCATTAATGGGTTCAGCGCGGTCATCGGCTCTTGAAAGATCATTGAAATTTCATTGCTACGGAGCTTCTCCCATTGTTTCGTGCTTTTATTTATCAATTCATCTTGATCTAAACAAATGCTTCCAGATTCGACGACTGCATTTTTCGGAAGAATTCCTAAGATCGATTGGGCGGTTAAACTCTTTCCGCTCCCTGACTCTCCGACTACCCCGACAATTGAATTTTCCATCACACTGAAAGAAACATCGTCTAATGCCGGATACGTATGTTTGCCTATTTTAAAAGAAACATTGAGGTCCTTCACATTTAATATAGGGTTTCCCACAGGATTCACCACCTATTTCTTCTTATCACTTAATTCTCGCAAACCATCTCCAAGTAAATTAAAGCCTAATACTAAGAGTGTAATGAATATACCTGTGATGAAAATATACCAAGGGGCATTCATCATAAACGGTTGAGCTTCATTAAGCATCCTTCCCCAGCTAGGGTCCGGTGGTTGAACGCCGAGACCTAAATAGCTCAATCCTGACTCAGCTAAAATGGCACTGGAAAAAAACAGCGTCGACGCTACGACCATGGGTGATGCGATGTTTGGGAGAATATGTATGAAAATAATCCTAAAAGAGCCTGCACCCTTTACCTTAATCGATTGTACAAAATCAAATTCCTTTACTTGCATAAAACCACTGCGGATGATTCTCGCAAACGTAGGAATGCCCATAATTCCTAACGCGAGAATGGTGTTTTGCATACCTACGCTAAAAACCGAAACGAGCATGATCGCAAATAAAATGCCAGGTATCGCTAAAATTGAATCGACTATGCGCATGAATACTTCATCGATCCATCCTCCAAAATAGCCTGCGATTGCACCGATGATAAAGCCGATGCTTAAAGCAATCGTGATTGAGGTAAAGCCGATATAAAAGGCTGTTTTTGAGCCATCTAATATACGGGAGAAAATATCTCTGCCAAAATTGTCTGTTCCGAACGGATGCTCCCATGACGGAGGCTGTAGTGCTTTTTCGGGAAACATTTGATTTGGATCATAGGATGTCCAAAATAAACTAACCACCATCATTAAAAATAATGCCCCTACAAGGAAAGCTCCTATATAGAGGGTCACGTTCCTCTGTCGTTGCATCATGTCACACCTATCCTCTAATTCTTGGATCAATTACTTGATACATTAAATCAACAATGAAATTCATCACGATCACAATAAGAGAAATGATCAATATTAACGATTGAATTAATGGAAAGTCACGACTGTCTATGGACGTCGTTAGCAGGCTGCCTAAACCTTGCAGTGCAAACACGTTCTCAATAATAATGCTTCCACCTAACGTATCAGCCGTAATCAAACCTAAAATGGTCAGCACCGGAAGTAATGCATTTCGCAATACGTGACCGTACACAATTTCATTGGACGATAGACCTTTCACTTTCGCCGTCCGGACGTAATCTTGCTTTGCTTGATCTAATACAGAGTTCTTCAAATAGCGAATGACGATGGCGATGTTGCCGATCGCAATGGCGAGAGATGGGAGAAATAGCGACTTAACAGCGCCCCAAAAGCTCTCCGACCAAGGCACATATCCGTGCGTAGGGAACAGCCCCAATTGCACAGCAAAGAGCCAGATCAAGATAAATCCGATCCAAAACGATGGTGTGGAAATACCAATTTGCGTCAAGATGGATAAAGCGACAGAATGTAGCTTGCCGTCTTCTTTTGCGATAAAAATCCCTAAAGGTATACCTATCAATACTGTTAACATGAGGGAAAACATCGCTAATGAAAAGGATACGGGCATCCGATCTTGAAGGATATCGGTAACAGGCTGGCGGTATTTGTACGACTCGCCAAAATCTCCTTGAAAAACGCCTTTAATCCAATCGAAATATTGAACATAGAGGGGCTGATTTAGCCCCAATTGTTCTTCTAATATTTTAATTTGCTGCTCATCCGCATCGATACCTAAGATGGCTTGTGCGGGACTACCAGGCAAAATGTTAAACATAAAGAATATCAGTAATGACACGATGAATATCGTTGTACAGAAGGATAAGAGCTTCTTTAGTAACAGCGTCGCCACTCGAACATCCTCCCTTTATTCGTCAATCGTAAGATCTTCTAAATTAAACTTTTGCATTGGGTATAACTTTAATCCAGAAAGGCCTTTTCTCATTGCCGTCACGCGGTCTGGATCAAGCAAAAATACACTTGCTGCATCTTCTGTCAGAATTCTTTGCGCTTCCTTATAGTAGTCAGCTCTCTTCGTCTCATCAACTTCTAGCGTCGCGTTTTCAATCGCTTGGTTATAGGCTGGATTATTGTAATGAATAAAGTTACGTGAATACCCGTCCACAAAGCGGATTAAAATATCATACGGATCAATCTTCCCGGTAAATCCAATCAGTGTTGATTCATGATCAAATTGTGTATAAACTCTATCCAGCCACGTGCTCCACTCAATTGGCTCGATAATGACATTGACATTGATTTGTTTTAATTGCTCAGCAATCATTTGCGCTGTATCTGTATACATCGCGCGGTGAGAAGGCGCCGTTAATGTAAGATCAAAGCCTTCCGGATACCCGGCTTCGGCCAATAATTCCTTCGCCCCTGCAATATCTAGATCATAGTAGCCTTCGACGCTATCTTCGTAATAAACCGGCATGGCAGGGCTGAAATTTGAATCAATCCTTGTCGCATTTCCTTGGAAGACGGTATCAATGATCTGTTGTTTATCGATCGCCATATTGATCGCTTGACGAACTTTCACATCGTTCAAAGGCTCTACCTGATGGTTCAAGCCGAGGATGACAGACATGTTTTGTGGACCTGAAATGGTTGTGATTTTATCGCCAAGCTGCATTACACCTTGCTCAGAAATCGCCGGAATAATATCGATTTCGCCAGACTGCATCGCTAAGATCGCCGTTTCTTCATCTGGAAGGATGACGAAGCGTGCTTCTTTCACTTCTGGAACCTTGTCTTCCATATAGTATTCGTCAAATCGCTCAAGCACTAACTCTTGGCCAATTTTGTATTCAACAAATTTGAACGGTCCCGCTCCAATCGGATGAGTTGCTTGGTCTGTATATCCTTCAGGAATGATTGGTGAAATGGTACGCGCTAAAAACCCTGAGTCAATTTTGTCTAACGTAATGGCCACTTCATAATCGCCTAGAGCCTCTACCTTTTCGACCATTGCCCATTTATCAGACAAAGGCTCACCTGTGTCCAACCCAGCCAACTTGGAATAAGAATAGACAACGTCTTTCGCAGTAACAGGCTCGCCATTGTGGAAAATCGCATTTTCAACAAGCTTAAACGTATACGTAAGGTTATCTTCAGAAACCTCATATTCTTTGGCTATGTTAGGAACTAACTCCCCTGCTTCATTCGTGTCCAATAATCCGTCAAAAACGTTATTCATCATTGATCCTGTATCGGTTCCTGACGACTGGTGCGGGTCAAGACTATCAAGTTCTGATGACATTGCGATGCGAACAACAGCATCCTCAGCACTTTCTTCAGCACTTTTTGAGTTCGCAGATTCATTCGTGTTTCCACTTGTATTCGAACTGTTCGTCGATTCCTCTGGGGCACTATTACATGCACTTAACACAATGACGAATAGCAATGCGAGAAAGCTCATTTGTAAGATTTTTTTCATCTTTGATTACACCTCGTATTCAAATTGTGATCGTATTTAAAATTGATTTATGAAAGCGACCATACCTATTCATATTTCCAATCGTACGTCTGATTAAATCTGACAAAGTTATCTTCCACATCTTTTATGTTTTTTTTAACGACGTCTTCTCCTACAAAAGAAATCTCGTTGACGATGGCATTACACACAGATACCGCTGCTGTATACGAGTCGAGAAAGCCTTTTGACTTACACTTGACGAATATCGGCAGATCAATGTGTTTACAGGCGGCCGACAACGGTGAATCGGTTAAGCCGATGACGAGAGCTCCTTTTTCTCTGGCGATCTTGGCAAATTCCAACGTTCTTTTATCGTATCTCGGGAATGCACAAATGAAGACGACATCTTCACCCTTGATATAAGCAGCGTATTCTGCTGTCTCACCCTGGGGGACAAGAATCCCTTTTCCAAGCATGTAATTTAAGATAAACTGCATGTACGATGTGACTGAAAAACTCATTCGCCAGCCGGCAATCCAAATTTGTGAAGCGTTCAAAAGTTTTTGGGCGGCTGTCGCAATGTCTTCTTGATTCAGCTCTTCGCTCGTTTTAATGATATTCTCAGCTTCCAGAATAAAGTGTTTATGGAGCCAATTATCTTGCTTCAATGTCGTCGTCGTAATCAAATTGTTTAAAGCCCGGTAATCTTGGCGAATAAATTGGTGAATGTCCTGTTTCATAGCGGTAAAGCTTTCATAGCCTAATTGCTGGGTCAGACGGTGAACCGTCGTTTCGCTAACATCAGACGACATGGCAACCTTATGGGCAGATGCAATCACCACCTCTTCCATGTTTTCTAAAATATAGTAAGCAACTTTTTGTTGCGAGCTGCTCAAACTCGGATATTTTTCTCTGATACGTTCATTGATCTTCATCTTATTCAGTCCTAGATGCTAGTTTAGGTTCCAAGGCAGATAGAAGTTCGCCGATCCCTGTGATGATACTTTCATGGTTCACTTCCTCAATTCCGGTTCTGCCATAGGGGTTTATTAATACGCACGCCATGCCAACTTTCCCGCTACCAATCACGTCATCATAGTAGTTATCTCCAACGTATACACAGTCTTCCGCTCTCACCTTAGCTTGCTGTAGTGCATACGTAAAAATACGCTCGTCCGGCTTTTCAATCTGCAATTCAGAGGAAATGACAACCTCATCCAAATAAGGCATGATACCGGTTTTTTCAAGCACATCCCGAGCCGTATTATTCCAGTTACTAATGAGACCAATCCCAAAGCCCTTCTCTTTTAATGCAGCTAAGGTAGGAATCGTCTCCGGAAAGGCCTCCCATTCACCTTTCGGCTGACTCGGATCGTAAGGGCTTATGAGTGCTTGTGGCATTTGCTCCATCGTGATGTTTAAATGCTGATGCAATGTCTGATAATAATCCTCGGCAAACACTTCATATCTTTTCCCTAGCAGTCCGGGGTGTTCGCGCATAAAGTATTTATCTGTGAGATGAAAAGCCATATGTAAGTCGGCGATTGTTTTGTGAACACCAATTTCAATCAATTTTTTTTGATATATTTCTTCTCTTCGTACATAAACCAATGTGTTGCCTAAATCAAACCAAATCATTCCCGCCAAATTGAAATCCTCCTCATACAATCTTCCGAAGTTTATCCTCCACCAATTGTTTCTTGTGTGGTTATCCTCCTTCAAAAATGATTCTAACAACCAATTACTTTGCTAATTTCAACGAATGGTAAAGAATATGTAAAGATGAACGCGATTAAGGAGAAGTTTTCAAACATACGCATGTGTAACACTTTTTTGCCAATCCATGAAAAAGTCCAGAATAAAAAGCCCTCAGCCGAATGGGGGTGAGGGCTCCTACGACAACGTATAATATGACCGATCTTATTCTTGCACAAAGTTCAACTCATACTTTTCTTGATCAAAATCAAACTTAAGGCGATTGTTCTCTGATTGCTGGACTTTCGTATCATGAGCTTCGAGCTTCCGGCTGAGCTGAAATTGTGGCACAAGCTGCTCCTGTGCCTAAAAATAGTACGGCGATTAACGATAATGCCATTGTTTTTTTCTACGTTACATCCTCCATTCAGCTCGATAGACATTTGCAAAGCTTCCAATCTATAGCCTACAAGAGGGATCCTGCAAAATGACATTAATCTTGTATCAAAGCTGTATTATTGTGTGTTTCAGCTGATCCTTACCGCTTTATGCTATATTTAGCCTAAGTCATTGTCTGAAAAATCTTTTCTGAAAGGAGCTCCTAGCGTGGAATTTTTCGCATTACTAGCCATTTTTATTGTCATGTTCATATCGATGAGTAACCTTGAAAAGAAAGCAAAAATTATAAAGCAGCAAAATGAACAAATCATTGAATTGCTAAGAGACATCAGGGATAAGAAACAATAGCTTTCTTTCACGAAGGGTATTTTTAGGACTCCCCGCTCTTTTAAATCGCTCTCCACGTCGCGAAATGATTCAACAGGGATGAATGGCAGCTGTCGTTCTCTTAATACATCTTAAAGCACATGTTTGGCAGTAGAGGAAAATTGGAAGCTGATCAAACAGCTTACTAACTCGGACATTAATTCTATGTAACGCGTGTCACTGAAACGAAGAAACAAGAAACTTTAGAGCAAACCTAAAAAAATGGTTCTTAGGGAGTTGAAGTGAAGTGAACAGTTCTTCAAATGAAATGAGGCTTATCATTCCAAAAGGGTGTGACAATGCTCCTAGGAAAAAAATAGTCATCGATTTTACAGTAGCTCTATTAAAGCAGCAACATGACGTCATCAATGAATATGCGGATGAGCATGTGGTATGGTTTGCATTGAAAGATCATAAAAAATTCGAAGGCCGTAGTTCATTAAGTTCCATTTTACACGATGAAGATAAAAACATTGTTGATTGCCTTGAAATTGACCAAGTATTAACACATGGGAAGTTCGCTTCAATCAATGGTGTCATTTCATTAGCAAATGGTTCAAAAATTGATTTTTGTGATGTATATATGTTTAGTCATGCTGGAAAGTCTGGAAAGGTTGTCAATATCGGGTTAAAAATCCCCAAAA